>CANQEC010000005.1 GCA_947594335.1 uncultured Lachnospiraceae bacterium | reverse complement strand
TTATCTGTTTGCGGCGGCTGCGGCAGGGGGAAGAATTAAACTGCGGGAGCTGTCCCCTGCCGGACTGGAAAGCCCGTTTGCGGTGCTGAAAAAAATGGGAGCCAGGATCACGGTAGACGGCAGCGGCTGTGAACTGATTTCAGACGGCTGCGTCCGGCCGGTTCCGTACCTGGAGACGGCTCCCTATCCCGGATTCCCGACAGATCTTCAGTCTCCTCTGCTTTCGGCGCTCGCCGGCGCCAGGGGAGAGAGCCTGATCCGCGAAAAGATATTTGAGAACCGCTTTGGTGTTGTTCCAGAGCTTATGCGGATGGGAGCCGACATAAAAACGAAAGAGGACTGCGTGATCATACGGGGAAACAGAAAACTGCACGGCGCGGCGGTCACTGCGACAGATCTGAGAAGCGGAGCGGCTCTTGTGATTGCCGGCCTTGCGGCCTGCGGCATGACAAAGGTGAACGGACTCGCGTTCATAGAGCGCGGATATGAAAATATCTGTCGTGATCTGTGTCAGCTCGGGGCCGATGCCGCGCTTTCTGACTGAATCATGCAAACGCAAACGATGAAAAGGTACAGGTGAGAGGATGGGACGAATTAGAAAGAAAAGGCAGAGATTGATCCGTCTTGTAAGCGTGCTGCTGCTCGCGGCGGCTGTCCTGATTATGATATTCGTATTTCAGGTAAAGACCGTGGTGGTAACCGGAAATATGCGGTGGTCCGGCCGGGAAATTGCAGAGGGGCTGTCTTACGATTTTCTGACGCAGAATACGCTGTTTTTGATGTGGAAGCACAGAAACGGGGAAGCGCCGGAAAGACTGCCTTATCTTTCTTCTCTGAAAATAAAGCTTGACGCTCCCAGCAAGATTACCGTTACAGTGACGGAAAAAACGCTGGCAGGGTATATATGCGGCGATCAGAATCTGTATTTTGACGAGGAAGGAATCATACTGGAAATTTCAGATGAAATATATGACGGGATCCCGGCAGTTACCGGCGTAAATATGGGGGAGCCGGTGCTGTATCAGAAGGTACCGACGGAAAGCAGCGCGCAGCTGCGCACGATTCTGAGCATCACGCAGCTTCTGCGCTATCAGGAGCTTACCGCGCAGGAGATCCGTTTTGCCGAGAACATGGATATTACGGTCAGAATCGGAAACGTGGACGCGATGCTGGGGCAGGATGAGTACCTGGAGGAAAAAATTGCCAATCTGCGGGCAATTCTCGATGTGATGAACGGCACCAGCGGAACGCTTCACATGGAAAGCTTTACCGGAAAGAACGAACCGGTGTCTTTCTCCGAGGGGGATATACCGGCTCCTGTAAACGGAGGCGGAGAAGAAGAAACCGAAACAGGGCAGGAGACCGAAGGAATACCTTCCGATGAAAACGCCGGACAGGACGAGGCAGAAGAACCGCAGGAGCCGGATCCGGAGAATGCGGATGGGTCAGATATTCAGGCGGAGGATGTTTTGCCGGAGGAAAATATGATCCAGGATGAAGGCAGCCCGGATGCGGACGGGACCGGAGCTGATCAGAACGATGGAAACGGGGATGCTGCGGACGAAGGTGACGGAAACGGGGATGCCGGAAGCGATGAAGATCAGCAGGAAGACGCCGCTCCTTCCTATTTCATGGTGTTTGATTCTTCCGGCACGCTGCGCTATGATGCGCATGTCGTGGACGGAGTTGTGGTGGACGCAAACGGGACTCCGATCGACGGATGTACCGTAACCGAGGACGGAAACGTAAAGGATGCGTACTGGAATGTCATTGACCCGAATACCGGACAGCTTGCGCAGTAGCTTTTATCCAAACTTTTTGAAAATAGGGCTTGATAATTTTGCGGAATACCAGTATTATAGATAAGAGTACGGTGATACTGGGGCAGTTGCAGCCCGTAGATGCGGCACCGTAGATATATGGGACCAGGGGATATGTGTACAGTTTTCCGAAGAAGTGTCAGACGGTGTCCCGCCAGCTACAAAAAGGAGGAAACACGGTGTTAGAGATTATGTCAAACGAATCAGAGTCCGCTGCGAAGATATTGGTCATTGGAGTCGGCGGTGCTGGAAATAATGCAGTCAACAGAATGGTCGAGGATACGATCTGCGGTGTGGAATTTATTGGAATAAATACGGACAAGCAGGCTCTTCTGCTCTGCAAGGCCCCGACGACGATTCAGATCGGTGAAAAAGTCACCAAAGGGCTCGGCGCGGGCGCGAAACCTGAAGTAGGACAGCAGGCTGCTGAGGAAAGTACGGAAGAAATCCGCCAGGCGGTTCAGGGCGCGGATATGGTGTTTGTCACCTGTGGAATGGGCGGCGGTACGGGAACGGGAGCGGCTCCTGTTGTTGCCGGCATCGCGAAGGAACTCGGAATTCTGACAGTCGGTGTTGTGACAAAGCCGTTCCGTTTTGAGGGAAGGACCCGTATGAACAACGCGCTTGCGGGGATCGAAAGACTGAAGGACAGTGTGGATACTCTGATTGTAATTCCGAACGACAAGCTTCTTGAGATTGTGGACCGCAGAACGACGATGCCTGAATCTCTCAAGAAGGCGGATGAGGTGCTTCAGCAGGCGGTGCAGGGCATTACGGACCTGATCAATCTTCCCGCTCTGATCAATCTTGACTTTGCGGATGTGCAGACGGTTATGATCGATAAAGGAATCGCTCATATCGGAATCGGACAGGCCAAAGGGGACGATAAGGCGCTTGAGGCAGTCAAGCAGGCCGTTGCAAGTCCGCTGCTTGAGACTACGATTGAGGGAGCGTCCCATGTGATCATCAATATTTCCGGAGATATTTCTCTGATGGATGCGAACGACGCGGCGAGCTACGTTCAGGAACTGGGAGGAGATAACGCGAATATTATTTTCGGAGCTCTGTATGACGATACATACGCGGATGAAGCGAGTGTCACCGTCATAGCGACAGGACTTGAGGACGTAAATCAGGGCCCTTCAAGGCAGACCGGCGGCATGAGAAACCAGAGAAATACTGCGTCTGAGTTCAGTTACAGGAAGGATTCTTCTTCTGGACCGCTTCCGTTCCAGAGGAATCAGACACAGGCTCCGGGGACATCATCCTCCCAGCAGCGCACGGCGCCGCAGTTTGGCACGATGCGTATGCCGGAGCGAAAGGTACAGGAGAAAGATATTCAGATACCGGATTTTTTGCGCAGGAACTAAGGCGGGCAGTTCGGCGGAGTTGAAGTGAAATAAATAGAAATAAATAAAAGAAAAGATCTAAAAATCGGGCAGGAGGTTTCCTGCCCGATTTTTCAGACGAAATATTTTTTGCGGATCTCTTCGACCGGCATGTCAAGTCCTGTCCAGATCTGGAACGCGGCGGCTCCCTGATGGAGCAGCATGTACATTCCGTTGAAGGTCCGGCATCCTGCACGGCCGGCGTCTTCCAGGAGTTTTGTCCTCCGCGGATTGTATATGATATCGGATACCAGCATTTCAGGGCGCAGCATGGAATTATCCGGAATCGGGGAAGCGTCCGCGGCAGGGGCCATTCCGATGGAGGTGGCGTTTGTGAGAAGGGAACTCTCTTCGATACACCTGCGCAGAGCGGTCAGATCCGACAGATCCGTCAGATCGGCGCGGCAGGAGGTATTGCGGTTGATGAGATCAACGATCTGTTCGGCGTGCTTCCAGGAACGGCCTTTTCTGTTTACTATATGCAGGACGGGAACTCCGTCCAGGGCCGCCTGCACCGCGATCGAGGATGCCGCTCCTCCGGCTCCGAGCAGCGTCATGGCGCCGCTTCGTATATCGTATCCCTGTTCCGCCGCGGAGCGCGTGTATCCTGCTCCATCCGTATTGTGTCCGATCAGCTTCCCGTTTTCATTTTTGACGGTATTGACGGCGCCGATCATCCTTGCCGCCTCGGAAAACCCGTCCAGATGCTCCATGATCCGCTCTTTGTCAGGCATCGTGATATTGAAGCCGAATACGTCCATTTCTCTGAGTCCCCCAACCAGGCTCTTCAGGTCGGCATGTTTTGTATCAAAGCAGAGATAGACCCAGTCTATCCCGAGCAGGCGGAATGTTTCATTGTACATCAGAGGGGAGAGACTGTGACCGACCGGGGAACCAAGCAGGCCGCCAAGTCTTGTGCGGCCGGTGATCTGAGTTGACATGATAAGCACCTCATCTTTCGTTGAATTCTATAAAATAACTATACCGGTTTGGGCACGAGGTGTCAATCCCTGTTCGGTTTGCGGGACAGCCAAAGTGTGAACTGCAGCGGAACTGCAGCAGTCTCCTGGCATATTATAAGAATACAGAGTATTCTGTGCAGAGGAGATGAATCTGCAATGCGTTTATATGAACTGAGATGCAAGGAAGTCATCAACACCAGGACCTGCCGTTCAATCGGCTGCGTCAGCGACATCGATATCGACTGCAAAACAGGTTGCATCAGGGCCCTGGTGGTGCCGGGTCCCGGAAAATTCTGCTGTTTTTTCGGGCGGGACACGGAATACGTCATTCCATGGCAGTGCATTGTGCAGACAGGTCCCGACATTATACTGGTCGATATTGATGAGGAAAAGGCATTAAAAAAGTGCGGGTGATTTCACACCCGCAGATAATTTTTCATGCTTTTCAAAGCATTTTTTTCAAGCCGTGAGACCTGTGCCTGGGAAATGCCGATCTCAGAGGCGACCTCCATCTGTGTGCGCCCTTCAAAAAAGCGCATCTCGATGATATGTCTCTCCCGTGCGTCGAGCCGTTTGATCGCCTCCTCCAGAGAAATGGATTCCACCCAGTTTTCTTCTTTGTTCTTTTTATCGCTGATCTGATCCATCACATACAGGGTGTCGCCTCCTTCCGTATATACCGGCTCATACAGGCTGACAGGACTCTGTATTGCATCCATTGCGTAAACGATATCTTCTCTGGAAACGCCGATTTCTTCGGCAATCTCATGTATCGTAGGTTCCTTCTGGTGTGTTTTTGTGTAGTTTTCTTTTGCGTAGATTGCCTTGTACGCTGTATCGCGCAGCGAACGGCTGACGCGGATGGAATTGTTGTCTCTGAGATAACGGCGTATCTCGCCGATGATCATCGGAACCGCATAGGTCGAGAATTTCACATTCAGGTTCGTATCGAAATTATCGATTGCCTTCATCAGACCGATGCATCCGATCTGAAACAGATCGTCCACATTTTCGCTGCTTGCGGAAAAGCGCCGGATCACGCTGAGCACCAGCCGCAGATTTCCTTTGATATACAGCTCGCGCGCCTCGCTGTCCCCGGCTTTGATCCTCGCAAAGAGATCTTCCTTCTCCTGGGCAGTCAGCATCGGAAGCCTGGCCGTGTTGACACCGCATATTTCCACCTTATTTAACGCCATGTGATCATCCTCCTAAACGAAAGGTTCAGTAAAATGATTCACCTTATGGGTCCGCGCTATTCGCCTTTTACGCAAAATTAAAAAAGTTTTGCCCCTTGACAGGCCGGGTTATTCGAATCGGACAATCTCGCGCCGAAGTCTTTTGATGATGCGTTTTTCCAGTCTGGAAATATAGGACTGGGAGATCCCAAGAAGATCCGCGACCTCCTTCTGCGTTTTTTCTTCTCCGTCCCGCGTTGTGAAACCGAACCGCAGATGAACGATTGTCCGCTCGCGCTCCGAGAGATGATCGATCGCTTTGTTCAGCACATGGTATTCCGCCTCCGTCTCAATGTCCCGGCAGATCACATCATCGTCCGTTCCGAGGATGTCCGAGAGCAGCAGTTCGTTTCCGTCCCAGTCCACATTCAGCGGTTCATCGATGGATACCTCCATGCGCGTTTTGCTGTTTCTTCTGAGATACATCAGGATCTCGTTTTCGATGCAGCGGGACGCATAGGTGGCAAGCTTGATTTTTTTGTCTGTCCGGAAGGTATTTATTGCCTTGATCAGGCCGATTGTTCCGATGGAAATCAGATCTTCCACACCGACTCCGGTATTGTCAAATTTTTTTGCTATGTAGACAACCAGACGGAGGTTCCTTTCGATCAGTTCGCCTTTTGCCTTTTTGGATTCCCCGCGGTCAAGCATGGCGAGCAGATTCTGTTCTTCTTCCGGCTCCAGGGGAGGGGGAAGTACCTCCGTGCCGCCGATGTAGTGTGTGTCATTTGATTTTCCAAACAGCATATCCCCGAATCCCGCCGCCATTTTAAACTGAAAACGCTGCGGCATCGCTATTTTTACTATCATTGTCAGTTCTCCTTTTTGTCAGATTTTGATATGTTCCGGATTCAGGATGACCTGGTAATCATCACTCCGGCTTATTCTTTCGTTGCTGATCGCAAAAAGAGGTTTCCTGATCTCGCTTTTTCCGTCTGAGGTATCGATGCAGATCTTATCCAGCGTGACCGCGCGCATCCAGCCGCGGGATTTTCCGATACTGTGATACGGAATGAGGAAAAATCCTTTTTTCTGTTCCCAGCCGTCTCCGAGCAGATCCGCCGCGCTTTGGGCATCCAGGATGCTGACGGGCCGGCGGGTGAGCGGTTCCCGCAGGCGGTTTCCGGTGTCAACCAGCGCGCGAAGCGCAAGGCTTTTGTCCTCCCAGAACAGGGAAACGCGGACCTCCTGCTTTTGCAGACGATGGCAGGCATCCAGTTTTTTCCATAAAAAGGAAAGAAGGAAAAAGGCTGCCAGCCCCGCGGCCTCTGCGGATACGGGAAACAGGGACAGAAGCGCCTGAAGCGTTCCGCCGAAACAGAGCGTGACAAAAAACAGGAAAAAAATTCCCCGAAGTCTTCTTCCCCGGCTAAATGCCGCGGCCGCGCCAAGAAACAGTCCCGCCGCCGACAGCCACCTGCTGCCGGTGAAAAGATACGCGCACTGCAGAACGGCGAAAAGAATGCCGGCCAGGCCGATTTTTGGAGCCGGCCGTTTTTCTCCCAGTATCCGCATGGTCAGATACAGCAGCAGATACCCGTATAAAAACTGTTCCGCAAAAAACTGATCTATGTAAACTTCAAAATACACAAAAGAAAAGAACACCTCCTGTGGCTGCTGTATGACTACAGTATACTCCACAGAAAGGTGTTCTTTTTGTCAAAACAGGGAGTGCTTTTCCCATTTTCCATCGACATTATCTGACATTTCAAAAGGAAAGCCCGCGCAGATTTAAAGCTGTGGACCCAGCAGTTCCAGAGCGCTTCGGACTCCGTCTGCGCTCATCTGTCCCGGCGCGGAAGTTCTGCCCGCCGCGGCGAAGGTGACCGCGGAGCCGTCCAGATAACCGGCGAGACGGCTGAGCGCGCCTAGTTTTCCCATTGACATGGAGATGAAAGGCCTGTCGGCGTACTGTTCTTCCATCTCTGCGGAAGCGCGCAGAAGCTCCAGCACATCGCCGCGGCTCTGCGGCATAACGGCCAGCTTTGTGATATCCGGGTTAAGCTCCTGCATCCTGCAGAAGGTCTGTATCATTTCCCCGCTGCCGGGAGTCCTGGCAAAATCGTGGCAGGAGCAGATTACGCCCGTGCCGGTTTTTTTCAGCTTCGGTATCAGATCCTGCAGTATTTCTTTTCCCATATGGTATTCCACATCGATCAGATCCACAAGGCCTGATCTGGCGGCCGCAAGGCAAAGATTCTGATAATCTTTTGCGGTTATTTCCAGTTCCCCTCCTTCGGCTTTGGTACGAAAAGTAAACAGCAGGACCGCGTCCGGAAGGTGTCCCCGGATCATGGAGAGCAGCTCCAGAACTGCTTTGGGGTCTGTTCCGTCCGGCAGATAATCTGCCCGCCATTCGATAAGATCATACGGGCAGGACCTGATTTGGACAAGCTGTCTTTCGATGTCTTTCTGATCCCTTCCGACAAGCGGCACGCAGACTGCGGGGCGGCTTGTGCCGAGCCGCAGGCTTTTTACAACAAAGGGGTTGTATCTTTTTTCCGTCATATCAATCTCTCCTTGATTTTGGCAAAATTCGTTATGTCAGTTCAGTATATCCTGTCCGGCGGGAAAAGACAACCTGTTTTGAAATGATTGACAGTATTCCCGGATTCCGTTATACTCAGTTATAGAAAGAGCATGGAGGGGGATTTTTCGTGAGATGCCCGTTTTGCAGCAGAGATAATACGCATGTGGTGGATTCCAGGCCTGCGGATGACAACTGTGCGATCCGCAGAAGAAGACTGTGCGATGACTGCGGAAGACGCTTTACCACCTATGAAAAGGTGGAGACGATTCCGCTGATCGTTATAAAGAAGGATCAGACGCGTCAGGAATACGACAGGAGCAAGATTGAGGCGGGGGTTATGCGCGCGTGTTACAAACGGCCGCTTCCCATTGATGAAGTCCGGGAAATGATAGACCGCATCGAGTATGAGATATTCAATCTTGAGGATAAGGAAATTTCAAGCAATGTAATCGGGGAAATCGTTATGGATAAGCTCAAGGATCTCGATGCGGTGGCATATGTCCGGTTTGCGTCGGTATACCGGGAGTTTAAGGATATTAATACATTTATGGATGAACTGAAGAAGATTCTGGAATGAGCAGTCTGCTCGTCCGGATGGTTTCTGATGTCAGATTGCGGTGATTGATTTGAGAAAAAGAATAGAGCAGTTGCTAAATGGGAAATTTGAGTACAGCGCTCCCGGCCTTGTAATGAAGCCGGACACGCTGACATTGCATATGAAGCCGGGAGAACGGATCCAGGGAAGTTTTTTCCTGTCGGCGGATTCCGGTGTGAGATTCCGCGGATTTCTTTTTTCCTCGAACCCGCGCATGCAGTTCGAACCCGCCGAGTTTGTCGGAATAACAAATGAAATACGTTATCAGGCAGACGCAAACGGGATGAGCAGCGGCATGGAAGAGAAAGGCGTTTTTACGATCTGTTCGGAGCTGGGGGAACATACGCTTCCATATTCAATCCTTGTGGAGGAGGAGACGCGAAAAGAAGAGGAGAACGATGTTCCTGACGTGGAGGGTCTCGCCGCGCTCGCCGGGCAGGACTTTCAGAAAGCATACCGCTGTTTTATTTCGGAAAAATTCGGAAAGCTTCTTGAAAAGGACTGGCCGCGCCTTTACAGCATGTATGAAGCGATCAGGAAATCCTCGTTCAATTATCAGAGCTTTGAGGAATTTTTAAACGGCGCGGGCGTAAAAGAACCGGTTGAGATTTCTGTGGATGCCGATCAGATTGTTCACTATGGCGTAAAAGAAACGGCGCAGGAATCTTTCCGCATAACCAGACACGGCTGGGGATTTACGAGGATCACGCTTCGGTCGGACGCGCCGTTTGTCAGACTTGAAAAAAGTCTGATCACTACGGATGAGTTTGCGGGCAGCGCCTTTGACGTGCGGTATGTCCTGGATCATGACAGGATGCATGAAGGGAATAATTATGCCCAGGTGCGGATTGACACGGTCTATCAGACGATCTATGTGCGGTTTACCGTAAAAAAGGCGGGGAATCCTGCGCGTGTCCACGCGGGCCGCATCCGCAGACGCATGCAGTTCAAACTGGAAAATTATTATGTGAGCTTTCGTCTGCAGAAGCAGAAAGCGGAAACCTGGATTTCGCGGTCGGTAAAGCTTATAGGAAATTATAAAAGATCAGGCGGGACGGACGTATTTGCGGATCTGTTTCTCATTCAGCTGTACTATGCGGATAATAAAAAGCAAAAGGCAATCCGCCTTCTGAAAGAGATCGAGGAGGATGGCAGCCGTCTTAAAACCGTGGAACAGTACGGTTTTTATCTGTATCTGACGACGTTTTTCTGTCAGGACGCCTCCTATGTGGACCGAATGGAGGACGAGATCCGCAGGCTTTTTGAGGCGGATCGGACAAACTGGGTGCTCCAGTGGATCCTTTTGTATCTTCAGGAAAATTTGCTGGCGGATGACGGCGCGAAATATGAGGCGGTCTCCCGTCAGTTTGACTGCGGCTGCAGGAGCAGGATTATGTATCTCGAGGCGTGGCAGATCCTGAAGAGGAATCCTTTTATGCTCCGGCGTCTCGGAAATTTTGAACTGCACCTGCTCCGTTTTGCCGCCAGGGAAAAGGTTCTCACGGAAGAGACCGTTCTGCAGATTTCAGGGCTGGCGCTCCACTTCGGAGCGTACAACCGCATTCTGTACGAAATACTTGAGGCCGCTTATGAGAGTTTTCCGTCGGATGAACTTGTGCGCGCCGTCTGTCTGCTTCTTATAAACGGACAGAAAAAGGCCCCGGAATACTTCAGATGGTTTGAACTCGGCGTACGGCACGGGCTTCGGATCACCGGACTTTACGAGTATTACATGGGTTCCATGGAATTTACGGATATAAATGACATGCCCCAGATTATCAGAATGTATTTTTCCTACGATACTTCTTTAAGCTATGAGAAGCGGGCAGCCGTATACCGCAATATCCTTGAAAATAAAGGAGGGGATCCGCAGACGTACCGGACTCACCGGCAGGCCATGCAGAAATTCGCGCTGGAGCAGCTTGAGATGGGACACCTGACGGAAGACCTTGCCGCGCTTTACCCGGAACTGCTTCGAACGGAAAGCCTGAGCCGCCCCTGCGTCGAGAAACTGTTCCGTATGCTGAACAGCTACGAGGTGGTCTGCGAAGCGCCCCAGATGAAGCAGATAGCTGTCTGCTCTCCCTATATGAACGAGGAGGATGTAACTCCTCTTGTGAACGGGAAAGCGGTTATTCAGGTATATGAGCCGGATTCCGCCGTCATGGCGGAAGACCAGGAGGGCAGCCGCTATCCGGCTTTCCTGCTGTGCAGTATCCGCCGGATTTTTGAAAATAAAGCGCTTCTTGACTGGTGCATCCGGAAAAGGGCCGAGAGTCCCGGGGCGATGCTGTACGTCAGCAGCCGCATACTGCAAAATGAAGAGCAGGAGCCCGGGCCGAATGATCTCTGGTATCTGACAAATGCCTGTGAGCGCGGATATTTTTCCGGAAAATACAGGGACAGACTCAGAGCCCGCGCTCTTTCCTACTACGCGGCGCATCCCCTTGATGAGACGATGCCTGAGTTTGTGGGAAAGATTTCGATTCAGGAATATGTGCGGGTGGACAAGGCTGCTCTTGTAACGATACTCGCGGAGGAAGGACAGTGCGAGCAGGCTTTCGAACTGCTTGACCGCTATGGGGTGGAAGGGATTCCGCTGATTCAGCTGGTCCGCGTCTGCAGCCGCATGGTGCTTGCCAGTGAGTTCGAGGAAAACCGGACGCTGCTTGCCCTCTGCCATTACTGCTTTGCCAGCGGCAAATACGACGACAAGCTTCTGCGCTACCTGCTGCTGTACTACGAGGGACCCATGCAGGATATGGAACGCATCTGGCAGGCCGGAACGGAATTTGAACTTGATACAATGCTGATCGAAGAAAAGATCATAACGATGCTGCTGTTTACGCGCTGCCGCACACAGGGAACCGAACCGGTTTTTGAGGCATACCGGAAAAAAATGGGGCGCAGGAAGCTGTGCCTTGCTTATGTGAACATGAAGGCCTATGAATATTTTGTAAAAGGAATCCCTGTCGCCGCGTCCGTTTTCCGCTATATTGAGCATGACTATGAAGAGCTCTGTGAACGCGGCAGAAAGGACGGGCAGGAGGATGTGTGCCGTCTGGCGCTGCTTCAGTATTACGCGAACTGTCCCTCTCTTGACGAGCGGCAGGAAGCATTCGCCAAAAAGCTTCTTGAGGAATACAACGCGAAAAACATGCGGTTTGCTTTCTGGATGAAATTTGGCGAAAAGCTTCTGGCCCCGTATCAGATGGACGGGAAGGTCTATATCGAATACGCCGCCGATCCGAAAAATACAGTGACACTCTATTTCAGGAAAGACAGCCGGGATGATTTCAGAAAAGAGAACATGAGAAACTGTTTCGAGGGCATATTCGTCCGGGAATTTACCTTATTTTACGGAGAAGAACTGGAATGCTATCTGGAAGAGACATCGGACGGCACAGTGAAGCGTTCCGATACAAGATATCTCCGCGCGGGCAGTTCTGACGCGCGGGGCTATACAAAATACGGACTGCTGAACGATCTGCTCCGGGCGAAGGAGCAGGAGGACGAAAAGACATTGCGTGAAGAACTGGAAACATTTGTGATTCAGGAATATCTGTCAAAAGAATTATTTACACTGATATAAGGTGAGGAATATGATACAGGCGGTAAATGAGCTGATTCTCGGGATTGACCTGAGAAGTGAGTATTCACAGGTAACTTATTATCACCAGTCTTTTAAAGAACCAATGACGGCGGGCAGGCCGCACGGGGAGGACGAACCGTTCCTCCCGATGGCCCTGCGGATGGATGAAGACGGAAACTGGCATTTCTGGGACGGTCTTCCGGATGAAAAAAACAAAAATGACAAGTGCCGGATCTCGGGAATTTACGAGCTGATCGAAAGCGGGACCGACACAATGGCGGGAAATGAGAAAATGTCCCCCGCAAAGATTCTTGGCATTTATTTTACATGCTGCATTGAGCTGCTGCGGTTTGTCACAAAACAGACCAGATTTCAGATCATGGTGACGGTCCGAAAGCTGACGGAAGCCTGGGGCCGCGTGATTACCGAAGCGCTGGAAGGCCTTGGAATCGAGCGAAAATATATCTATCTCCAGGATTATCTTTCCTCTTTTTACTATTATACGGTGAATCAGAAGAAAGAGCTCTGGAAACAGGATGTCGCTCTCTTCGAGTACGAGGAGGAGGCAATGGTCGGCTACGTCCTTCACATTGACCGTTCCACCAGGCCTGCCATCGCCGTGGTTGACAAGGTGGCGAAGCAGCCGGTCGGAAGTGATGTCCGCGGGGACAGAAACGAGAAGGAATGGGACGCGGAGAAAGACAGGCTTTTTTTTGAACTCCTCAAAAAGGTGTTTGAGCGCAGGAATATCTCAGTCAGCTATATGACAGGCGATTTTTACAGCAAGAGCTGGGCGGTGCGCTCCATACAGTATATGTGCTACAGGCGGCATGCCTACCAGGGACAGAATCTCTATTCGCGCGGCGCCTGCTTTGCCGCGATGGAACGGGCGGGAATCATCGCCGACAGAGGGATCATCTTCAGCGGCGGGGATATGGTGTCGGTTAATCTCGGGATGGAGATGAGGATTCGGGGAAAAGAGACCTACTATCCGCTTGTGACGGCGGGGATTAACTGGTACGATGTTCATCATGTCTGTGAATTTATTCCGTCCGGGGAGCGTGAAATACGGATCATCTCCCGTCCGATGGCTGCGGGCAGCGACATGGTGACGCATATTCTTCCTCTCCGCAGACTTCCGGAGAGGCCGGACCGAACGCTGCGCCTCAGGATGACTCTGTATTTTACTTCCGTGAACTGCTGCCATGTGGAGGATATGGGGTTTGGGGGATTATTCCGGTCGTCCGGCATGCGCTGGGAGCGTGATATCCTGTTCTGAACATAAAGAAAGAGGGTAATGAGCATGAGTTATGACCTGTGCCTGACGGAGCAGGCGAAAACCCCTTATTATATTGAGAGCATTCGTACGAACATCTACTCGATTGAGGAATTGTGTTATTATCTGTACCACAACATTTATCTGATCGACGAAACCATCATAAATGAAGGATTGTGCGACTGGATCCGTGACGAGCTTGGGATGACAAGGCTGTATCGTCAGCTCTATGCCCAGCTGGAGAAAAAAGAAGGAGCCGCCTTTTTTGTATTTCCGATTTTCCGGGAAGCGGGATATCTGAACGCACAGGAAGGGCGGGAATTTCAGGAGAGGCTTTCGCGCCTTGAAGTTCAGCCGGAGGAGGTCCGGCAAAAGATGCGGGGGGACTATCTTGTAAAAGAGAAAATGTTTGCGAGGGCTGTCGGCATATACCGGGAGATTCTTGAAAAAAAGGCTCCCGGAAGACTTGGCGTGCAGTTCTATTCTTCGATCTGGAATAATCTCGGAGCCGCTTACGCCGGACTGTTCCGCTATGATCAGGCGGCCGACTGTTTTTTTGAGGCATGGAAGCTCGGGAAAACAAAAGAGGCGCTCCGCAAATACGTCAGTGTCCTTCCTCTGTATTTGTCTGAACAGGAATACGAGAAAAAGCTGAAGAGCCTGGACGCGGATTCCTATCTTGTTCAGAGGATTCAGGAATACAACGCGGAGCTTTGCAGAAAAGCGAACGCACAGGAAAAAGCAGAGGAGATACTTTCCGGCGATGTTGACGCGTACATCGAGGATCTGAAGCGGCAGTACCGAAGAAGCGCGGAACTGTAGTTTTTGCTTGCTTTCTGGAAACAGATAGGATATAATTTGCAAGTGGCTGCCGCGGCAGCTTTGGATCATAATAATCTGCGGATGGATTTTCGCAGAACAATACCAACGACACGGAAAAGGACAGGTGAACTTATGGAAAAGAGAGAATTGCTTTATGAAGGTAAGGCCAAGAAAGTGTACAGCACGGATGTCGAGGATGTCGTTATCGTAGATTACAAGGATGACGCGACCGCGTTCAACGGGCTGAAAAAAGGAACGATCACGGGCAAGGGCGTGGTAAACAACCGCATGACGAACCATGTGTTCAAAATTCTTGAGGCAGAAGGAGTTCCGACTCACCTGATCGAAGAGCTGAGCGACCGTGAAACGGCAGTCCGCAAAGTGGAGATCGTACCGCTTGAGGTTATTGTCAGGAATATTGCGGCCGGAAGTTTTTCCAAGCGGCTTGGGGTTCCGGAAGGCACGCCGTTCAAGGAGCCGACTCTGGAATTCAGCTACAAGAACGATGAGCTTGGCGATCCTCTGATTAACGACTATTTTGCAATTGCTCTTGGTCTTGCGACGCGGGAAGAAATTGAGACCATCACGAAATATGCTTTTAAGGTGAACGATGTCCTGAAGAAATATTTCCTTCAGGCAAATATCGAACTGGTTGATTTCAAGATCGAGTTCGGCCGTTATAAAGGCCAGATTCTGCTTGCGGATGAGACGTCTCCGGATACCTGCAGACTCTGGGACGCCGATACGCATGAAAAGCTGGATAAAGACCGCTTCCGCCGGGATCTGGGCAACGTGGAGGAGGCATACAACGAGGTGTTCCGGCGCCTGGGACTCTGACAGATGGAGACTGCCCGGCAGGATGCCCGGACAGCTTATCGGATGCGCAGGCCCAGGCATGGAAACTGGCTGCTGACGCAGCACTTTGGCCGCGCAGACGAGCAGGAGGAAAAGCCGCCTCCTGCTCGGTCGTCCTGCCGGATATCGTTCGTGACAGCAGAAATGTTCCCAAAGCGGACAGTGCTGCCGCATCGCTCATATACAGGATTGACAGGAGAGCAGAAGACAGATGAACAGTGAGATTTATGAGCAGACGGAATCCACGGACAAGCTGAAAGAGGAATGCGGTGTCTTCGGAATCTATGATTTTTCCGGGGAGGATGTCGCTTCAACAATTTATTACGGGCTGTTTGCGCTGCAGCACCGCGGTCAGGAAAGCTGCGGAATCGCGGTCAGCGATACGAACGGTCCCAAGAGAAAGGTTCTTTCCCACAAGGGGATGGGCCTTGTCAATGAGGTTTTTTCAGGGAAACATCTCGCAAAGCTCAAAGGAGATATCGGGATCGGGCATGTCCGCTATTCGACAGCCGGGGGAAGCACGCGCGAAAATGCGCAGCCTCTTGTACTGAATTATGTCAAGGGGACTCTTGGGCTTGCGCATAACGGAAATCTGGTCAATGCGCCTCAGCTTCGAAGAGAACTGGAATACGACGGAGCGATCTTTCAGACGACGATTGATACGGAAGTCATTGCGTATCATATCGCGCGTGCGAGAACGAAAACAGCGAGTGTTGAGCAGGCGGTGGCCGCGGCGATGCGCAGGCTGGCAGGGTCATACTCGCTGATTGTCATGTCTCCGCGCAAACTGATCGGAGCGCGCGATCCGTACGGCTTCAGGCCGCTGTGTATCGGGAAGCGGGATAACGCGTGGATTCTCGCGTCGGAGACGTGTGCGCTTGATACGATCGGCGCCGAATTTGTGCGGGATGTGAAACCCGGCGAGATCGTGACGATCACGCCGGATCATGGGATTGTTTCCGACTGCAGCATGTGTCTTGACGAGACAGCAGGTGCAAAGACCGCGCGCTGCATTTTTGAATATATTTATTTTGGAAGACCGGACAGCCGGATGGATGGGGTAAGCGTCTACAGTTCCAGGCTTCTTGCCGGGAAATATCTGGCAATGGACTCGCCGGTGGAGGCGGATCTCGTGGTGGGGGTTCCCGAATCGGGGAATGTCGCCGCGCTTGGGTATTCGCTTGAATCGAAAATACCATACGGAACCGCTTTTGTAAAAAACAGTTATGTGGGACGTACGTTTATCAGCCCCAAACAGAGCAGCCGTGAATCAGGCGTCCGCGTGAAGCTGAATGTACTGAAGGACGCCGTCGAGGGCAGACGCGTGATCATGATCGATGATTCGATTGTCCGCGGAACGACGAGTGACAGGATCGTGCGGATGCTGCGCGAAGCGGGGGCGAAGGAAGTTCATATGCGCGTCAGTTCTCCGCCGTTTCTGTACCCCTGCTACTTCGGTACGGATGTTCCGGCGAGCGATCAGCTGATCGCATGGAACCGTTCCATCGAGGAGATCCGGCAGATCATCGGGGCCGATTCGCTTGCCTATCTGAGGCTGGACCGCCTGGAGCAGATGGTGGGGGGTCTGCCGATCTGCAAGGGCTGCTTTACAGGAAACTATCCTGTGGCGCCTCCCACAGAGGATATCCGGGGGGAATATGACCGGTAGCGGCTGTACGAAGCAAGGTGTGGCCGGACGGAACTTGCGGGACGCGTTTCGTCTGGCTTATGCGCAGGCCCGTGTAAGGGAAACAGCTGCTGATGCGGCATGCGGACTGCGCGGGCGAACAGGAGGGAAAACCGCCTCCTGCTCGACGGAAGGGAGAATTGAATGAGCACAGACAGATATCAGAGTCCGCTCTCAGAGCGGTACGCGAGCAAGGAAATGCAGTACATTTTTTCGCCGGATATGAAGTTCCGCACATGGAGAAAGCTCTGGATCGCTCTGGCCGAAACAGAGCAGGAACTCGGCCTTCCGATCACGGATGAGCAGATCGCGGAACTGAAGGCCCACAGGGACGATATCAATTACGAGGTGGCAAGGGAAAGGGAGAAGATTGTCCGTCACGATGTGATGTCGCATGTCTATGCGTACGGGATCCAGTGCCCCAAGGCGAAGCCGATCATCCATCTCGGAGCGACTTCCTGCTATGTCGGGGATAATACGGATATTATTGTTATGACGGAAGCCCTTCGTCTTATAAAGAAAAAGCTGGTCAATGTGATTGCCCAGCTGGGGAAATTTGCGGATAAATATAAGGATCAGCCGACGCTGGCATTCACGCATTTTCAGCCTGCGCAGCCGACGACGGTCGGCAAGAGGGCGACACTCTGGATGCAGGAGTTTCTGATGGATCTCGAGGATCTTGAATACGTGCTTTCCGGGATGAAACTGCTCGGTTCAAAGGGAACTACGGGAACGCAGGCGAGTTTTCTGGAGCTGTTTGACGGAGACCAGGAGAAGATTGACCGGATCGATCCGATGATCGCGCAGAAAATGGGTTTTTCTGCCTGTGTGCCTGTATCGGGGCAGACATATTCCAGAAAAACGGATACGAGAGTGCTGAATGTTCTTGCCGGAATTGCGGCGAGCGCACATAAAATGTCAAATGATATCCGCCTGCTGCAGCATCTGAAGGAGGTGGAGGAGCCGTTTGAGAAGACGCAGATCGGTTCTTCCGCGATGGCATACAAGAGAAATCCGATGCGCAGCGAGCGCATTGCATCTCTTTCAAGGTATGTGATCTGTGACGCTTTGAATCCCGCGATCACTTCAGCCTGCCAGTGGTTTGAGCGGACACTGGATGATTCCGCGAACAAGAGACTTTCGGTGGCAGAGGGTTTCCTGGCCGTGGACGGGATTCTTGATCTGTGTCTGAATGTGACGGACGGCCTGAAGGTATATCCGAAGGTGATTGAAAAGCACCTGATGGCGGAGCTTCCGTTTATGGCGACGGAGAATATCATGATGGATGCCGTAAAGGCCGGGGGAGACCGGCAGGAGCTTCACGAGAAGATCCGCGAGCTCTCGATGGAGGCCGGAAGGAATGTCAAGGAAGAGGGCAGGGAAAATAATCTGCTTGAGCTGATTGCTGCGGATCCGTCTTTTTGCATGTCGCTTGAGGATCTTAAGGCATCCATGCAGCCGGCCAGATATATCGGCCGGTCAAAGGAGCAGGTCGAAGCGTTTCTGCGCGATGTGATTCGGCCGGTACTCGATCAGAACAGGGAACTTCTTGGAATCAGGGCAGAGATTAATGTCTGATGGATTATAAGCGTCTGACGTGTCCGGAAGCCGGCGCGAAGTGACGAAAAATAAATTCATTCACCATAAGAAAGGATTTAGGAGGAATTGTCTATGGTACAGGCAGTCGTAGGAGCCAATTGGGGCGACGAAGGAAAGGGTAAGATCACGGATATGCTCGCTGAAAAAGCGGATATCATCGTACGGTTTCAGGGAGGTGCAAACGCGGGACACACGATTGTGAACAATTACGGCAAATTTGCGCTTCATACGCTTCCGTCCGGCGTGTTCTATAGTCATACGACCAGTATTATAGGAAACGGAGTGGCCTTGAACATACCGGTGCTGTTTGATGAAATCAAAAGCATCACGAACCGCAATGTTCCGATGCCGAAAATCCTCGTCTCGGACCGCGCGCAGATTGTTATGTCGTATCATATCCTGTTTGATCAGTACGAGGAGGAACGGCTTGCCGGCAAGTCGTTTGGCTCGACGAAATCCGGAATTGCTCCGTTTTATTCCGATAAATACGCGAAGATCGGTTTTCAGGTAAGCGAGCTGTTCGATGAGGAGCTTCTCGCCGAGAAGGTACAGCGTGTCTGCGAAATCAAGAATGTGCAGCTTGAACATCTGTACCACAAGCCGACGCTTGTGCCGGAGAAGATCCTTGCGGAATTGAAGAGCTACCGCGAGATGGTGGAGCCGTTTGTATGCGATACGTCCGCCTATCTGTATGAGGCGATCAGGGCCGGAAAGAATATTCTTCTTGAAGGTCAGCTTGGCTCTCTGAAGGATCCGGATCACGGAATTTATCCGATGGTAACCTCTTCCTCCACCCTGGCGGCTTATGGAGCGATCGGGGCAGGAATCCCCCCGTATGAGATCAAAAAAATCATCACGGTCTGCAAAGCGTATTCAAGCGCCGTCGGTGCAGGCGCCTTTGTCAGTGAGATTTTCGGCGATGAGGCGGATGAACTGAGAAGACGGGGGGGAGACGGAGGAGAATACGGAGCGACGACCGGAAGACCGCGACGCATGGGCTGGTTTGACTGTGTGGCGTCGAAATACGGCTGCCGTATTCAGGGGACGACCGATGTGGCGTTCACGGTTCTCGATGTCCTCGGATATCTTGACGAAATTCCGGTCTGCGTAGGCTATGAGATCGATGGAAAGGTGACGACTGACTTCCCGACAACGGCGAAGCTGGAGAAGGCAAAGCCGGTGTTCAAGATCCTTCCCGGATGGAAGACGGATATCCGGGGGATCCGCAGGTATGAGGAGCTTCCCGAAAACTGCAGGAACTATGTCGAATTCATTGAAGAGCAGATTGGCTTCCCGATCACGATGGTGTCGAACGGACCGGGCAGAAAAGATATTATTTATCGTTAAGTTTATGGTTCCTGCGCTTTTTTCGGCTGTTAACTAAATGGCAGGATTGTGGGAGTGCGAAGCACGGAACAATCCGTCTGACATCTTTTGATCCCAACACCATGGCATTGGATCAAGCAACGGACAAAAACAATCGAGTAGGAGAAAACAGAAAATCGGGCAGGAGGAAAACCACCTCCTGCTCGATTTTACAATACCGGTGTGTCAGGATTTATCGGATTTCGGCCTGTCTTCTTCCTGGTCGGATTCCCAGTGATTTCCAAGTACATGCGCGAGCAGCATCATCCCATAGAGCAGGCAGGGAATGATCACGGTGCAGGCGATTGCCGCCATGAGCATATTCTTCGCGGCCGGACTGGCGGTCAGTCCAAGAATCAGAACGATCAGGTACATACCGGCGAGGATGACAGCGCCGGCAAGAGCAAAAATACGTTTCAGCTTTCTCATCCTTTTCATGGAACACCTCAACTCTTCCTGTGGATTTTCTGAGCATTTCCCGGAAAACCGTGGTTTTACAGGATGCTGCAGCAGCAGATACTGATATTTTAGCAGAATTTTCAGAAGAAAAAAAGAGAAATTTTCAAAAATCCCTTGACAAAAATCAAAAAGAAATATAATATAACGGAAATAAAACAAAATTAATCTAAATCTTATTCAACAAAATCTTTTGACATTCTGATGGCTGTATCGCTTCAGTCATTCTGCTCATTATTCGGGCATTTTCGTTTTCGTGGTCATTTTCTGTTTTGTATAATCAACCGCGCGGAATTTTGCGCAGCTTTTTCTGTGTTTTGCGCAGGCTGGGCAGGGAAATCAGCTGCTGGCGCAGCATTTGGGCCGCGCGGACGGGCAGGAGGCAAAACCGTCCCCTGCCCGGGTTACAAAGGAGGTATATTTTTGTTTGCATCAGTTATTTCCGGAGCAGTCTGTGGGATTGAGAGCAGGCTGATCTCCGTGGAAGTGGATATTTCAAATGGGCTCCCGGGATTCTCGATGGTGGGATATCTTTCTTCCGAGGTAAAGGAGGCGCAGGAACGCGTAAGAGCCGCGCTGCATAATTCAGGGATTAATCCTGAACCCAGAAAGGTTACGGTAAATCTTTCACCGGCCGATATCAGGAAAGCAGGTTCCGGTTTTGATCTTCCGGTTGCTGTGGCCATGCTGACAGCATACGGGTATATTCCGGAGAAAGCGGTAAGCGGGATTTTTTTTGCCGGTGAGCTGAGTCTGAACGGAAAGCTGAGAGGGATTCACGGGATTCTCGGCATGGTCGGCGAGGCAAAGCTGGCCGGCTGTCATTCCTGCATCATACCGGCGGCAAATGTGCGGGAAGGCGCTGTAATTCAGGGAATACGTGTGTACGGCGCGGATGACCTTGACGAGGTTGTGCGCCATCTTTGCGGTACAAAAATGCTGGAGCCTTATGACATTAATATAGAAGAAATTTTTCAGAACGCCATAAATCATCATAAGGAAAATTTTTCAGACATAAAGGGACAGGAGACTGTGCGCCGCGCTGCCGAGATCGCTGCGGCGGGAAGACATAATCTTTTGATCAGCGGGCCTCCCGGGACCGGAAAATCCATGATTGCCAGGCGTATTCCCTCCATACTTCCGCCGATGACGCTCGATGAATCGCTGGAGGTGTCCAGGATCCACAGCGTAGCAGGTATTCTGCCCGAGGAGGGAATCCTTGGCGAGCGGCCCTTCCGGATGCCGCACCATACGGTCTCCGCGGCGGGCCTGGCGGGAGGGGGAACCATTCCCCGGCCGGGGGAAATCAGCCTTGCGCATAAAGGTGTGCTTTATCTCGACGAACTTCCGGAATTTCAAAAAGAAACACTGGAGATCCTGCGCCAGCCGCTTGAAGACAGGGAAGTGACTATCACGAGGAACAGCGGCACCTATGTTTTCCCGTCTGATTTTATTCTTGTCGCATCACGAAATCCCTGCAAATGCGGTTATTATCCGGACAGGACGAGATGCCGCTGTTCGGAAGGGGAAGTCCGAAGGTATCTGCACAGAATCAGCCGTCCTCTGCTTGACAGGATAGACCTCCATGTCTGCGCGGGAAGCGTAACTTACGAGGATCTGAAGGACGAAACATCCGGCGAGAGCTCGGAGGATATACGAAAACGCGTACTTCGGGCGCACAAAATACAGACGGAGCGGTATGCAGCCTGCAGGTACCGGTTCAATGGAGAACTTCCGTCAGAAGCTGTGGCAAAATACTGCCGGCTGGATGAGGAGGGGGAAAAGCTGATGCGGTCCGTATTTGTGAAAAAACGTCTCACCGCCCGCACATACCACAGAATTCTGAAAGTCGCCCGAACGATTGCAGATCTGGAAGGGGAAGAGAACATATTGATCAGACATCTGAGCGAGGCTGTGTGCTACCGCCCGGAAGAGTGACAGCAAAAAGGGAAGAGATCGAAAATGTCTCTTTTCCGCACGCCAGGCAGGATCGGTACGCAAAAAAAGGCAGCAGAAAAGGAGGAGTGATGAAAGACATGGCGGACGGCAGTGAAATATACTGGGCATGGCTCTGCGGAATTCCGGGACTGTATCTGCCGCACCAGACGGCGCTTCTTGACCGGTACGGCAGCCCCAGGGAAATCTGGAAAGCATCAAAGGAAAGTCTGGACGCGCTGGAAAAAGAGGGGTGGAACTGGATCGGAAAAGTCCGGCTGTTCCGGAAAGAAAAATCGCCGGAACAGTTTTTTGAGGAACTGTGCCAAAAAGGGATACGGTTTGTCAGCCGGCAAAACGACAAGTATCCCGATCATCTTCTGACAATAGAAAATGCTCCAAACGGCCTGTTTTATAAGGGCTCTCTCCCCTTAAAAGACAGACGTTCGGTCGCGATAGTCGGGGCGCGGATGTGTACGCGGTACGGCAGGGAGACGGCGGAACAGATCGCGCACATGACTGCGCTTTGCGGCGGACAGGTCATCAGCGGAGCCGCATACGGAATCGACGGGGCGGCGCAGATGATGGCCATCGAAAGCGGCGGTTCAAGCTTCGGTGTGCTCGGATGCGGAATCAAAAAAATTTATCCTCCGGGAAACCGCTTCCTTTTTGAACAGCTGGAACAGCGAGGAGGGCTTATCTCGGAATTTCCTCCGGACGCGGCCCCTCTGCGAACCCATTTCCCGGTGAGAAACCGGCTGATCAGCGGACTTTCTGACATTGTCGTTGTAGTTGAGGCCAGGAAAAGGAGCGGCTCCCTGATTACAGCCGACTATGCGGCCGGGCAGGGACGGGACGTTTATGCGGTTCCGGGGAGAGCTGGGGATGAGTTAAGCGAGGGCTGCAACGAACTGATTTCCCAGGGAGCAGGCATCTTTTTATCTGTGAAACAGCTCAGAGAATGTATTTTTGGCGAATCTGGGTGGGAAAAAACGGAAAATTCAATCTGTCTGACACTTGCACCCTCCGAAAAATTGGTGTATAGTAATCTCAATTTGCATGCCCGAAGCCTGTGGGAGCTCCAGGCGTGCACAGGTCTGTCTCTTTCGGAGCTTGGAGGGATACTTCTGAAAATGGAGCTTGACGGGCTCGTAAAAGAGACGGCAAAGAATTATTACGCGAAAGTGAAATGACCGGAGATACGGCGCCGGATGTTTCATGGGAGGGTGCTGTTATGCCAAAGTATTTAGTTATTGTTGAGTCACCAGCCAAGGTTAAAACGATTAAGAAATTCCTCGGCTCAAACTATGAAGTTCTCGCTTCCAACGGGCACGTTCGTGACCTGCCCAAGAGCCGCATGGGAATCGATATAGAGCACGGCTATGAACCAAAGTACATTACGATCAGGGGAAAGGGGGATATTCTGGCAGCACTGCGCAAGGCAGAAAAAAAGGCGGATAAAGTCTATCTGGCTACCGACCCTGACCGCGAGGGAGAGGCAATATCCTGGCATCTCGCGGAGGCCCTTAAGCTTGACCCCCAAAAACAGAATCGGATCACCTTCAATGAGATTACGAAGAATGCGGTCAGAGATTCTCTGAAGCATGCGCGCCAGATCGATATGAACCTTGTGGATGCGCAGCAGACAAGAAGGATCCTGGACCGCATGGTGGGCTACAAGATCAGCCCGCTTCTCTGGGAAAAGGTAAAGCGGGGATTGAGCGCCGGGCGCGTACAGTCTGTTGCTCTGAGAATGATCGGCGACCGTGAAGATGAGATCAGCGCCTTTATCCCGCAGGAATACTGGACGCTCGATGCCCTGCTTCTGACTGACAAAGCGAAAGGGAAACACCCGCTGACAGCCAGATTTTACGGAAAGGACAAAAAAATCCTTATTACGTCAAAAGAGCAGCTGGACCAGATTATCCGGGAGCTTTCCGGTGCTTCTTTTGTGGCGGACGAGGTAAAAAGAGGAGAGCGTCAGAAAAAACAGCCGCTTCCGTTTACAACAAGTACTCTTCAGCAGGAGGCGGCAAACGTGCTGAATTTTTCTACGCAGAAGACGATGCGGATCGCGCAGCAGCTGTATGAGGGGATCGATCTGAAGGATACAGGGACGACCGGTCTGATCACGTATCTGCGTACCGATTCCACCCGCATCTCGGAGGAGGCCCAGAAAACGGCCGCCGAATATATCAGAGAACAGTACGGGGAACCGTATCTCGGGGGAGAGAATCAGAAAAAAGGAGACGGAAAGAAAATTCAGGACGCTCACGAGGCGATCCGGCCCTCCGATATCAGACGGCTGCCGGCTTTGGTAAAGGAATCCCTCAGCAGAGATCAGTTCCGGCTGTATCAGCTGATCTGGAAAAGGTTCGTCGCCAGCCAGATGGCTCCGGCAAGGTACGAAACAACGACTGTCAAAATCAAAGCGGGCGAGTACCGTTTTCAGATGACGTCCTCCCGCGTTTTGTTTGATGGATTTATGTCCGTCTACACGGAAAGCGGGGAGGAGAAAGAGGAATCTGCTTCCCCGGACATCCGGCTGGAAAAAGGGATGGAACTGAAGCTGAGCGATTTTGACGGGAAACAGCATTTTACACAGCCGCCCGCCCATTATACGGAAGCATCGCTTGTAAAAGCGCTTGAGGAGCAGGGGATCGGACGTCCCAGCACCTATGCCCCGACAATCACGACGATCATTGCGAGACGTTATGTGGCAAAGGAAAACCGGAATCTGTACATGACGGAGCTTGGCGAGGTGGTCAATCATATGATGAAGGAAGCGTTCCCAAGCATTGTGGACGTTACTTTCACCGCAAACATGGAATCGCTGCTTGACTCGATTGAGGAAGGAGTGATCCCCTGGAAAACGGTCGTTGAGAATTTTTATCCGGATCTGGAACAGGCCGTAGCCGAGGCTGAGAAGTCGCTGGAAAAGGTCACGATCGAGGACGAAACGACGGATGTCATCTGCGAGGAGTGCGGCCGGAATATGGTGATCAAGTACGGGCCTCACGGAAAATTTCTGGCGTGCCCCGGTTTCCCGGAGTGCAGAAACACAAAGCCGTATCTCGAGAAGATCGGCGTTCCCTGTCCGCTCTGCGGCAGAGAACTGGTTATCCGAAAAACGAAAAAGGGACGGAGATATTACGGATGC
>CANQEC010000004.1 GCA_947594335.1 uncultured Lachnospiraceae bacterium | reverse complement strand
TTCACCCCGCTCAAAAATACGGCGAGCATCACCGTCATCACGGCCCCGTATGATTCCGCTTCAGGAAGAAATCCGCTGTAGCAAATCCCCGGCACGGCCGGTCTGGCCGCGATACAGAAAAATATCCCAAAGGCAAAGCCTGTTTTACAGGCCCGCTGAAATTCCTCCAAAATCCAGTCCGGATGATCCATCCTCCTCCAGCGCGCGCAGAACAGTCCTCCGAACACCAGCAGAAAAAACGGAGCGTTCCGAAAACGCTTGTTCAGTACCAGATCGGAAAGGCCGGCCAGTACAAGGAAAAGCAGAAGAATCGGAAACACCAGATTCTTTTTGCGCACGCCGGTGTTCTTCCCCGCGCCGCAGAGCGAGGAAAGGATCAGAAGCGCTCCCGCAGCCACCCACATATGCATGTCCGCCAGCTTCACCGCCTTCGCATTCGGAAGGCACTGAACAAAGATCATATAAACAGCAAGAGCCAGAAAGACAGCCGTCCTGAGTACGCGGGCCGTTCTTTCCCTGCGCAGCCGTCCGGGAACCGCTCTATGCAAAGTTTCCGCAAATTTCCCGACATTTTCCGACATGAGGGCCGCCGTTTTTGCCAGGGCCCCCGCCGCCGGACGCCGCAGACTATCCCCCCGGATATCTGCCTTTTCTTCGTCCGAATCCAGGACGGGCACGGCAGCTTCAGAAAAATTCTCCCCAAGCAGCAGGATAAACACATTGAAATACAGTACGCACAAATGAGCGTTGAGGACGGCATAGGCCAGCGAGATGAGCATCGCCCATCCCTCCATATGCCTCTCTTCCCGCGCCAGCTTCCTCCCTGCAAAGTAAAACCCCGCAAGGAGCAAAAACAGAAAGATCAGCCCGAAGGTCAGACCGTCCTTCAGGAAAGCGCAGTCCACATAATTATAAACTTTTGTCGGATCCGCCCGCAGACTCCCCTGTCCGACCCAGCGGATCTCTTTCCCAAGCAGAGAAAATCCATAATTTCTAATTGCGTCCGCGCCAAACTGCAGCCTGTTGTTCAAAGCATAATTCAGACGCGCCCAGAAGGCGTTTTGGGGATTGTAAAAAACATGGGCGGCAATCGAGGCGGCCGCCGCTGCCGCCGCTCCGTATTCCGTCAAAAAACGCCGCGCGGCGCAGAGAAAACGCAGTCTGAAGCCGGCCGTCCAGACAAAGGCCCCAACGACCGCAAACACGCTTAAATAAAAATCCGTCCTCGAATCCGTCAGGCGGTATATCAGATAATTGAGCGGCAGAAGAAATACCGCGTCCGCTATGCGCGGCTTTTTCCGGATACACAGCCACATAAGCGTCATAAACAGCAGAAAATGCGCCGGATATCCGCAGTATTCATATCCAAGGCTGTGCCGGACGCGCTCGCCCTCATACCATATGATATCCTCGATGATCCCTGTCTGCGACGCGGCGGCTGTCACAATCATGGCGGCCGCATGAAACAGAAGCGTCGTCTTCAGCAGCACGCGAAACCGCACCTGCGCCGAAAACCAGACAAACACAAACGCCGGCAGCACGAAATTGTTATGAACCGAATGCTTTGCGGCAATCCCGATAAACACAAGCAGAAACGCCCCCGCGGCGTCTTTTTTCGTATAATGTCCCCTCTGCAGGAACTCAAACAGCAGCACAAAATACGCCGTCCTGCGCATCAGGCTGCTCAGGGCGGAAATTCCGCTGTATTCTCTCCACAGTGTAATCGAGATCACAGAGCCCGCAAGCCAGAGAACATACGCCGCAAGGACGAGCTTCTCTGAAGCCGCGCTGCGGCTCTTTCGCCGGACATCTGCCCCTGTTTCTGATGCCGCCGCCTCAAAATGAACGCAGGCAGTTTCTGATGCTGCCGTCTCAAAACGGGTGCAGGTCTGTTTTGCCGGTTCACGCATGCAGGGTTCCTTTCTCTTTCTCATCGCGTCTGATCAGCTCCTGCAGATACCTTCCAAGCGCGTCCTGCCATGGCGGCAGCAGCGCAAACCCGTTTCTGGTCAGCTTGCTTTTATCCAGTCTGGAGTTGAACGGCCGTTTTGCCTTTGCTCCATACTCCGCCGTCGTCACCGGCGTGACCAGAAGCCTTTTGCTGCCGTACTCTTCATACCCAAGCGCCTCCGCCTGGCGGAAGATCTCCTTCGCAAACTCATACCAGCTGATGTACCCGCCCTCGTTCGTGGCATGGTAATATCCGTATTTTTCAGTTTCGATCATGTCTGCCAGCAGCCTCGCGAGATCAAACGTATAAGTGGGAGTACCGATCTGGTCGTCAACGACGCGGATATGATCCATTTTTCTCCCGAGCTTCAGCATTGTCTTAATAAAATTATTTCCGTTTACGCCAAACACCCAGGCGATCCGGACAATGAAATATTTTTCCAGGTTCTCCGCCACGGCAAATTCGCCTTCCAGCTTCGTCCTGCCATAAACATTGATCGGGCTGTAATCCCTGCAGTCCGGCTGCCAGGGCTCTGTCCCAAGCCCGTCAAACACATAATCCGTCGAGAGATACATCATCCTGCAGTCAAGCTCCCTGCACGCAAGGGCAATGTTCCGCGTTCCCTCCGCGTTGATCCTGCGCACAAGCTCCGCTTTGTCATCGTCCTCCGCCAGATCCACGGCCGTCCAGGCCGCGCAGTGGATCACGGCGTCCGGCGCCTCCTTTTTGATGATCCTGCCGACTGTCTCCCGGTCTGTAATATCCATCTGTACATAGGGCATGGACGTCACAGCCGTCCCGTCGTCCGCCCCGCTGTACTGCGCGGCAATGTCCGAGCCAATTCCCTCATGGCCGCGCGCGGCAAGTTCATTCATCACGTCATGGCCAAGCTGGCCGCAGACACCTGTAACCAATACCTTCATACTGTTCTCCTTCTGTTCCATCTTTCGGCCTGCATTCTCATGGGCCGCGGGCATTTTTGCGCCTGTCTTTCCCGGGAGACTGCCGTCAATACACGGCTGTCATCTCCGCGCGTCCAGATATTTTCCATCCAGCACGTCCCTGAGATACTGCCCGTACTGGCTTTTTTTCAGCGACTCATACAGCCGCTCCATCTCCTCCCGCGAGATCCAGCCGTTCAGATAGGCGATTTCCTCCAGGCAGGCAATTTTCCTGTGCTGATGCGTCTCCATGGTCTTCACAAAATTTGTCGCGTCCACAAGGCTTTCGTGCGTACCGGTATCCAGCCAGGTAAAGCCCTGTCCGAGCAGCTCCACGTTGAGCTGTCCGTTCGCGAGATAAATGCGGTTCAGATCGGTGATCTCCAGCTCGCCTCTTGGCGACGGCTTCAGAGAATCCGCATATTCCACCACCTTATTATCATAGAAATACAGTCCCGTCACGCAGTAGTTGCTTCTGGGATGCAGAGGTTTCTCCTCAATCGAGACAGCCTTCCCGTCCCGATCAAATTCCACAATGCCGAAGCGCTCCGGATCATCGACATAATATCCGAAGATCGTAGCCCCTTTTCCGCTCTCGGCATTCCTGACGGCATCCTTCAGTCTCTGAGTCAGACCATGGCCGGAAAAAATGTTATCCCCGAGTACCATGGCAACCGAATCCGTCCCGATAAACTCTTTTCCGATCAGAAAAGCCTGCGCCAGTCCGTCCGGGCTTGGCTGCACTTCGTAGGAGAGATTCACGCCGAACTGATGTCCGTCCCCCAGAAGCTCTTCAAAACGCGGGGTATCCATCGGCGTCGATATGATCAGAATATCACGGATGCCGGCATTCATCAGCACAGACATCGGGTAATAGATCATGGGTTTATCATAAATCGGAAGAAGCTGTTTGCTCGTGACTTTGGTGAGCGGGTAAAGACGTGTGCCGGAACCTCCGGCAAGTATAATACCTTTCATGGAATTCTCCCTTCATACGTTCATACTGACCGCAGTTTATGTCCGGCCACTATTCTAACACAACCGCCTGTCATATTTCAATATTTATCGCCAAACTTGCGCCGCTGATCGAGCAGGCGGCTTTTCCTCCTGCCCGCCGCGCAGCCCGTGTGCTGCGTTGGCGGCTGGTTTCCATCTCTGGGCCTGCGCATCATATCGCAAAACACAGGGCATCTTCGGACGGACTCTGCCGCTGTCCGTTCAAAGATGCCCTGTTTCCTGTTATTTATAGAGAAGTACCGGGAAGCCCGCGTCCACGTTTGAGTAGATCGTCCCCGCCACATTCGTCGGAAGGTTCACGCAGCCGTGCGACCCGTCGCTCTGATAGATCGCTCCGCCGAACGCCGAACGCCAGGACGCGTCGTGAAGGCCCTGCCCGTCATAGAACGGCATCCAGTACTGCACCGTGACATCCCAGCTGTCGCTTCCGCTGCTGCCGCCTCCCTTCAGATTATAAGGGCTTGCCTTGAACGCGATCGGGAACGCTCCCGTCGCTGTCTCCCGGCCATCCTTTGGAAGCCCGGAAACCATATCGCTCTCGACCACGAGATTTCCGTCTCGGTACAGCCAGATGTGCTGCGACGTAAGATTGACCTCGACATAATTTCCATTCAGATCGTCACGTCCGTTCCGCGAAAACCCGCTCACCGCATAGACGGGTTCCCTCGTGACCGCCGTGTTGGACGCGATATCCGCCATCAGCTGATCAAACTCTCCGTCCTGATCAATCCGGTAGCCGTAGTCGCTGCTCGCGTAATTGACTGTCGTCCCCACAGAGGTCTGGAAGGAACGCTGATAGTACAGTGTATCATATGACGCGGCGAGATCGATCACATAATTGTAAACGGCCTCCTCGTCAATATAATAATCCGTATCCCCGATAACCAGCCACTGCCGGATCGTATCCCAGTTAATCGTGCGGGTCTCCTCCCCGAAGGTATGCGTGATGACCGCACCGCAGTAGCTGTTGTACGCGTTCATCGTGTGATTCATCCCGGGATCATCCTGCGTCACCGCCGGAACAAAATAAAGTCCCTCGGGAACCTCCACCTCGATATCCGTCTGGGGCCGGGAAGCCGCCGTCAGCTTGTCCGTCAGCTCCCTGACAATAACCTGCAGATCCGCATCGTCAAACTCATTCCCGTATACTTCCGGCCTGATATAATACCTGCTGCCGTCATACTCCATCACCGCGTCCTCGCTCGCGACCCTGGCGACGGAAAAATTCTTCGAGGAAACCGCCTGGTTAAACACTGTCTCCTCGAATTTGAACGGAACCTCCACCTCGTAATCGTTGCCCTCAAATAAGCTGATCAAAAAACTGAGATTCTGACTGCGCATACACTCCTGTATATTATCGAGGAGCTTTCTCTGGTCAATCGTATAGCCCAGCTCCTCCAGCGTCAGCGTCAGAACCGTCTCGCCCTTTTCTTTTATCGCAACCTTCGGAGCGCTGTAATCCTTCTCCATCATCAGGAGGACTTCCTTGGCCGTCTTCCCGGAGACATCATAGTCATTCAGCCTTGTCTCCTCAAAAAAAAGACCGCTGTTTACTTTCCCGTAAAGATAAACGCCGATGACCGCAAGCAGAACCGCCAACGCGGCCAAAATGCCAAAAAAAACCCATCTGCCTTTTGATCTGCCTTTCGATTTACCCTTCCTTTTCTCTTTCAACTCTTGTCCCTTGCCCTTCCAATCCGGCAAAACCGATCCGCTCCCCTGCGGACGATCCGCGGATTTATAACTTATTGTACACCTCCATATATTGCACTATTCCAAAAAAATAGTCAAGGCAGGGAATCTTAAATTTTATGTAAAAAACAGGAAGAAAAAGCGGAAAAGAAACTTAAACATTATGCTGAATTCTCATTCTTCCCTGAATAAAACTGTGATCTCGGTCCCTTTGCCGGGTTCGCTTGCAAGTTTTATTTCGGCATGGTGATGCGCCGCAATGTGTTTTACGATCGCAAGCCCCAGACCGGTCCCTCCCGTTTTCCTCGAATGGCTCCTGTCAGCCCGGTAAAAGCGCTCAAAAACACGGGACTGGTCTTTCTCGCTGATGCCGATTCCCGTGTCTTTTACCGACAGGCAGATCCGGTTTCCGCAAAGGCCGGCCGTCACATCGACGCGGCCGCCCGCCCTGTTGTAGCGGATCGCGTTGTCGCAGAGATTATATACCAGCTCCTCGATCATTCCTCTGTCCGCCTGCAGCGTACAATGGTAACCGTGCATCTCAATTGTGACATCATGGTTTTCCGCGGTAAACCGCAGCATCTCCACACAGTCCGCCGCGATCTCATAAAGATCCACCTCAGAAAAAGAAAGCTCCATCTGGTCAGAATCCAGCTCAGAGAGACGGATGATGTCGTTGATCAGCGTCAGCAGACGGTCGGCGCTGCGGCGGATCCCGCCCGCGAATCTCTTCACCTCGTTTTCCCCCGCAAGCCCTGTCTCAATCAGCTCCGCATATCCGGAAATCGACGTCAGAGGCGTCTTCAGCTCGTGCGTGACGTTCGCCGTAAATTCCTGTCGCATCCTTGCGCTCTTTAATATATCTTCATGCTGCTTTTGGATCGTGGAGATGAACGGAACAAGCTCCTCATACGTATCGATTTTCCCGGCATCTTCCATATGATTCGCCAGGTACTCGATCGGACGGACGATCCCGGCGGTGATATAATGCGCGAGAAACAAACAGACAAGGAACATCAGCACTGCGACTCCCGCGATTCCCTCCATCACATTGACAAAGACACGCCAAATACTGTCGGCTTCCTTGCTGATGCGCAGGATCATCCCGTTATCCAGTCTCAGAGCAAAATAGTACATGTCCTTTTCGAGCGTATCAGAGCGTCGGATCGCGATGCCCTCCCCTTCTTTTTTTGCGCTTCGGACTTCCGGCCTCGCGGAGTGATTTTCCAGTCCCCCGCTTTCGGTTTCATTGTCATAGAGAACGGTCCCGTCCTTTCGGATCACAGTGACGCGGATCTCCTCACTGTCCGGGACGCGCGTGCGTTCCGCCTGGTCCTGATTCTCCTCTGTATTTTTTTCCGCATCCGCAGCTTTTTTGCTTTTTGAATCCAGAGCTTCCTGTCCGCCGTCTTCCGACGTATCCTGCGGCTTCATCTCTTCCCAGTTCACGTCCCTCAGCATGCGGGAATAGGTGCGCATGTCGGCAATCACCTGTTCCCGATAAATATGATGAAAGATGGCTACCGCCATAAGCAAAGCAGCCATCAGTGTCAGAAATACCGTTAAAAGGAGATAGGTGTTGATCTTCTTTTTCATGTACAGTCCCCATTTTGCCGTTTTTATCCGGCGGCATGGCCGGCAGTAAAATTCTTCTTTTTACAATGGTCCCTTTTTGGAGCTTTAATCCGCGTCTGTCAGCATGTAGCCCACATTCCGCACGGTGCGGATCATCGCCCCCGCGCTGCCAAGCTTCTGCCTCAGCGTTTTGATGTGCATGTCAAGCGTCCGCGATTCTCCCTCAAAATCAATCCCCCACACCCGGTCAAGGATCACATCGCGCGGCGAGACGATGCCCGCGTTCAGCATCAGAAGCTTTAACAGCTCATATTCCTTGTAGGTCAGCTCGCACGGCCTGTCTTCCACCGTGACCAGCCGCTTCTCGTCGTCGATCCGCAGAGATCCGGCCTGCAGGATCCTGTCTTCCTCCATGCCGTTCGCCCGGCGCATCAGCGCTTTTACCCGCGAGATCAACTCCATGACTCCAAACGGTTTTGTGACATAATCGTCCGCTCCCATGTCAAGTCCCTTCACCTTATCGATCTCCGAGGTCTTTGCCGTCGCCATGATGATCGGAATCCGCTTTGTCTCCTGCCGCGTCCTGAGCTTTCGGACAATGGAAAGTCCGTCCTCATCGGGGAGCATGACATCCACCATGACCAGCGCCGGTATCCTCTCCTTCAGCCGCTGAAAAAATGAAGCGGCATCCCCGAACCCCTGAACTTCAAATCCGGAATTTTTCAGCGCAAACATCTCGATCTCCCGGATGTTCTCATCATCCTCCACAATATAGATCATCGGCATAACAAACCATCCCTTTCCTGCGTCTGACTTCATTTTATGATATGATGCGCATGCCCTTTCGACCTTGGCATCATTTTATACAACAAACCGGCGCACGTCAATTAACAGTTACAGCACGCCGGCCGCGGCATCTCCTCCCATGCGGGCGCGCATATCAACCTGCGGCGTCCCCTTGATTCTTTTGGGAAGGCCATACTTCCGCTCATATTCCTCGTATTTCGTGCGGAAATACGTGCCTTCTTCCGCTTTTAATGTCTTGAGATACTCATGACGTCCGTACTCATCGTTGACCGACTGGATCAGGCAGACCGCGATATTGGAACAGTGGTCCGCAATCCGTTTGTAGCTTGTCGTAAGATCCGATAGGATAAAACCAAGCTCGATCGTACACCGTCCTTCCCTCAGCCGGTCCACATGCCGACGTCTCATCTCGTCCCCGATGTCATCGATCACCTCTCCGAGCGGTTCCACCTGCTTCGCAAGCTCTGCATCCTCCGTCTCCGCCGCCTTCATGGCGATGCGGACGATCTCTCTGACCGCCTGGGAAAAGACGGAAAGCTCATTGACCGCCGCCTCAGAAAACGACAGATTCTTATTGTAGATCTCAGAGGCTGCGTTCGCGATTCCGGCCGCGTGGTCGGAGATTCGCTCGATATCGCCGATACAGTGCAGCAGCGTGGAGAGCGTGTGGCTGTCCCGCACCGACATTTCCTTTTTGGAAAGCTGAACCAGATAGGTTCCCATGCGGTCCTCGTACTGATCGACAAAATTTTCGTCATCCTTTACCTGCTTTACTTTTGCCTCATCATAGGAATCGAGCAGAGAAATCGCGCCGTCAAGCGAATGGATCGTCACCTGTGCCATGCGCGCGCAGGCCTGACGGCAGTGCTCGATCGCAAGGGCAGGCGTCTCAAGAAACCGGTCGTCAAGCACCTGCAGGCCCTGAAGCTGTGCCGCGACAGCCGGAGTCTCTTTCGGCTCCCTCACTGTAAGCTTCGCCAGCTTCACAAGCAGATTATGGAACGGCAGCCACAGCAGCGTCGCAAAAACATTGAATGTCGTGTGTACAACCGCGATGCCGGCCGCGTTCGCCGCCTGTGACAGAAAACCAAAATGCACAAACGCGTTCAGCATATAAAACAGGATCATAAACACGACCGTTCCGATCACGTTGAAATACAGATGTACAAAGGCCGCCCGCTTCGCGTTCTTCTTCGCGCCGATCGCAGAGAGGAGGGCCGTCACGCAGGTGCCGATGTTCTGCCCCATGATGATCGGGATCGCGGAGCCAAATGTGACGGATCCGGTCACGCACAGTGCCTGGAGAATACCGACGGACGCGGAGGAACTCTGAATGACCGCGGTCAGTACGGCTCCTGCCATCATGCCGAGCACCGGGTTCTCAAACATCAGGAACAGGTGCGTAAACTCCGGCACATCGGCGAGCGGTTTTACCGCCCCACTTATCGTATCCATGCCGAACATCAATACCGCGAACCCGATCAGAATGGAACCGATATCCTTTTTCTTCTCATTTTTTGAGAACATCAGAAAGGCGACGCCGATGACCGCCAGAATCGGGGAAAAAGAAGTCGGCTTCAACATCCGCACAAAGAAGCTGTTTCCCTCGATCCCCGAAAGGCTGAGGATCCAGGACGTGATCGTCGTTCCGATGTTCGCCCCCATGATGATGCCGACGGTCCGCTCAAGCGTCATGATCCCCGAATTTACGAAGCCAACTACCATGACCGTCGTCGCGGACGAACTCTGGATAACCGCGGTCACGCCCGCACCCAGCAGCACTCCCTTTAAGGTGTTCGAGGTCAGCTTCTCAAGTATCTTTTCAAGTCTTCCTCCTGAGGCCCTGGACAGTCCGTCCCCCATGACGCTCATCCCGTAAAGAAACAAAGCAAGTCCTCCGATCATTGTAAATACACTGAAAATATCCATACTTGTTCTCTCCTTTAATCAAAATTGGCTCGACGCAGGCCGGACAGATCCCTTTCCTTTGTACCTGTCTTTTTCCCAAAGTATACAGGAGCTGTGTAAAACCGGAATCATGCCAATGTAAAATTCATGTAAATTCCAATGCCCGCGCCGCGGGCGGCGTCATGAATACGTACGCTGACCTCATGCCGCGCTGTATCTGGCTGTACGGTATTAAAAACACAGCACCCTGTTGTTTCCCGCAAGACCGCAAAACGGCACGCTGGCCGGCTGCTCAGGTTTTGCCGGCGTATCTTCTGGATCCTGCCTGCCTTTGTGTTTCCCTGTCACAGAAAATTCCGCCCATTCAGCCACATTTACCGCGTGATCCCCGATCCTCTCATAATATTTCGCGATCATCAGAAGATCCAGCGCCTGCTCCCCATCCGGTTCTCCCCGCGCGATTCTTCTGACCAGCTGTCCGCGCACTCTGACAAAAAAGCCGTCCATCTCATCGTCGAGCCCGATCGTCTCCCGCGCGGTTCCCAAATTCTGGTCAATATATGCCTCAACACTCTGATTCACCATTTTGACCGCCGTCTGCGCCATACCGGTCAGTTCCGTCTCCTCCTCCAGGACAGCGGTCTTTCCCGTCATGATGATCTCCGCGATGTCCGCCGCCTGATCTCCGATACGCTCCAGATCCGTGATCATCTTGAGCGCCGCCGATACCTGGCGCAGATCGGAGGCGACCGGCTGCTGCAAAAGCAGAAGGCGCAGGCAGAGTCCTTCGATCTTCCTCTCCTGCCGGTCAATCTCCTCCTCCATCTCCAGGACCATTTCGCCGGTTTCTTTTACATGTTCTTTTGCAAACATCATCTGATAGGTGCTTACAATTATTTTCCCACAGAGCATCCCCATATCCAGCACCTCTCTGCGGAGCTGTTCCAGCTGCTTTACATAGCGGTCTCTCATCTCAGCCAAACCTCCCTGTGATATATTCCTCTGTCTTTTTGTTCTTCGGAGCCGAAAACAAGGTCAGAGTATCGGCATGCTCGATCATCTCCCCCAGCAGGAAGAACGCGGTTTCGTCAGAGATACGGGCGGCCTGCTGCATATTATGGGTCACAATAACGATCGTATATTTTTTCTTCAGCTCCATCGCAAGATCCTCGATCTTTGAAGTGGAGATCGGGTCAAGCGCTGAGGTCGGTTCATCCATCAGAAGAACCTCCGGTTCCACTGCAAGGGCTCTCGCAATGCACAGCCGCTGCTGCTGGCCTCCCGATATGCCAAGAGCGCTCTTTTTCAGACGATCCTTTACCTCGTCCCAGATCGCGGCGTTTTTGAGCGATCTCTCCACGATCTCATCCAGTTTTGCCTTCGCGTGTATCCCGTGCGTGCGCGGTCCATACGCGACATTATCGTAAATACTCATCGGAAACGGATTCGGCTTCTGGAACACCATGCCCACACGCCTGCGCAGGTGGCTGACATCCCGGTATCTGCAGATATCTTCCCCGTCAAGCAGAAGCTCTCCGGTAATCCTGCAGCCTTCCACCAGGTCATTCATCCGGTTCAGGGATTTCAGCAGCGTCGATTTCCCGCAGCCGCTCGGCCCGATAAACGCCGTGATCCTGTGTTCCGGAATATCCAGGCTGATATTTTTCAGCGCGTGGAATGTACCATAGTACAGATCCATATTCCTGATTGTAATTTTGTTCATATTATTTTGTCCTTTTTCTGTTTTTCGATTGCCCGGCAGTTCCGTCCTTCTTCCCTGCCTTTTCCGGTTCTGCGTTTCTTTGCTTTCCGCCTGTCCCGGCCTGCGTTATCATTTTCTTTTTATTTATCCGCTCCCTGACAACTTCAGTCTGTGCCGCCATTTTTCTTTTATCCGCTTTCTGACCGCCCCGGTCCATATCACTCACTGTCTTCCCTTCATCAGCCTCCCGGCAAGCAGCTCGGAAACCCCGTTCAGCGCCACGACAACAACCAGCAGAACCACCGCCGTCGCGTACGCCTGGTTCATGTGAAGTCCTTCCATGGACAGCACGTACATATGTACGGCGAGCGTGCGCCCGGATTCCATCAGGCTTTCCGGTATCTGCGCGATCGTCCCTGCCGTGTAGATCAGCGCCGCCGTCTCTCCCACGATGCGGCCCGTCGCCAGCACGACGCCGGCCAGGATTCCCGGAACCGCAGCCGGAATCACGACGCGAAAGATCGTCCGAAGCTTCCCCGCGCCAAGTCCGAAGGACGCTTCCCGGTAAGAATCCGGCACCGCCAGCAGCGCTTCCTCCGAAGTCCGGATGATCAGCGGCAGGATCATGATCACGATGGTCAGCGAGCCTGACAGCATGGACAGCCGCCAGCGAAGCGCCGTACAGAAAAACAGCATGCCAAACAGACCGTAAATAATCGACGGGATTCCGGAAAGCGTCTCCGTCGTGAGCCGGATCAGCTTCACAATCCTGTTGCCTTTTTTCGCGTATTCCGCCAGGTAGACTGCCGCGGACACGCCGAGCGGGACGGCAAGAAAAAGCGAAAATACTGTCATCGTGACCGTGTTGACCAGTGCAGGGATCAAAGACACATTATCCGAATTATAGGTTGGGGAAAACAGATCCGGCGTCAGATACCGGACGCCCTTTATCAGAATAAATCCCGCCAGAAAGATCATCACGGCCATGGTCAGCAGACCGCACAGCCACACGAGAGCGGCTGCCGCCGCGGAAAACGGATGCCTCTGTTTTTTCATAAAAATCTCCATTCCGCCGCCTTTTGCAGGCGCACAAATTCTGTTTCCGCGCAGAAATGCTCCGGGCTGATGCTTCTTTGCCGCTCTTCTTCCATATCAAAGCATCAAAACCGGCAGTCATCCATTTTTCTGCTTCAGCGCGGAAACGCTCAGGTTGATGATCAAGATAAACGCAAACAGCACGACGCCTGTCGCGATCAGAGCCTCCCTGTGCAGATCGGCCGCGTAACCCATCTCGATCCCAATGTTCGCGGTCATCGTGCGCAGCCCGTAAAACAATCCTTTTGGCATCTGCGTCTGATTGCCGGCCACCATCATGACGGCCATCGTCTCTCCGACCGCGCGCCCGATTCCAAGTACAATCCCCGCCATGACTCCCGATTTCGCCGCCGGAAGCACGGTAAAAAACACGCTCCGCTCATGCGTCGCCCCAAGCGCGAGCGCCCCCTCATAATAGCTTTCCGGCACACTGCGAAGCGCAGCCTCGGCGGTGACTGTGACCGTCGGCAGGATCATGATCCCCAGAAGAAGGGAGGCAGTCAGCATCGTGCTGCCGTCCCTCCCCGTCAGTTCACGCATCAGCGGCACGATCACCACCAGCCCGAAAAAACCATAGACAACCGACGGGATTCCCGCCATCAGATTAACCGTTGTCCGTATCACGGGATAAAGCGGCTTCGGACAGAAGCGGGCCATAAACACCGCCGTCATCAAAGCGACCGGTACGCCAATCAGGATGGCGCCTCCCGTCACGTAAACGCTGCCAAGGATCATCGGCAGAATCCCGTACAGATTCGCGGACGGCTTCCACTTCTGTCCCAGCAGAAATTCTGGCACGCCGATTTTAAAAATCGCGGGCAGTCCGCTTTTGAACAGGAACACGCAGATCAGCGCGACGGCCAGCACCGAAATGCAGGCCGCGGCCAGAAAAACGAAGTGCATGAATATTTCTGAAAATTTTTTCAAGACTTCAGATCCTCCCATTCAGTGATCTCACCGACGTACACAGCTTTGACCTGATCGCTTGTCAGCTCCTCGACCCCGCTTTCGTTGTTCACGATCACCGCAATCCCATCCTGCGCGATGACTGTGGGAGTCAGCCCCGCTTCCAGCTCGCTGTCCTTCAGCTCGCGGGACGCCATTCCGATATCACACAGCCCGTCGATCGCCTGCTGCATGCCGGTTGTGGAATCGCTCTGCTGCACCTCGACCGTCACCTTCTCATTTACCTGCTCATACGCTTCCGCAAGCTTCTCCATAACCGGCGTCACAGAAGAGGAACCCGCCACAACGACCTTTCCTTCCACTTCCGCCGGCGTATACCCCTGCGCTTCCACTGCGATATATCCGTTATCGGCAATGACTGCCTGCCCGTCCTCGCTCATGATGTACGCGATAAAATCCGCTGCCGCGCCGCTGATCTCCTCTGTCACCGCGATATTGAACGGACGCACCACCTTGTAGGAACCGTCCTCAATCGCTTCCGGCGTGGCTTCCGCTCCGTCAATCTTAACCGCCGTCACCGAATCATTCAGAGAACCGAGCGATACATAGCCGATCGCGTTGACATCCTGCTCCACTGTCGTCAACATGACCGACGTATTGTTTGTGATCTTTGCAGACTCCGTCGTGTTGTCAATCTTATTTCCGTCCTCATCTGTCTCCTCGATCCCGAGCAGCTCGATGAACGCGCCTCTTGTGCCGGAGCCGTCCTCCCTCGACACCACCGTGATCGGGCCCTGTGCATCCGCGAAAGCGGTCAGGCCGGGAACTGCCATCATTGCTGCCAGAATCATTGCCATTGTCTTTTTCTTCATAATAAGTTTTCCTCCTTTTTACATCTGCCAGACTGGAACGTGCTCTGTAAATACTGTCCGCTGACGCGCCTGCCTGTCTTGCCAGTCTGGCGCATTGATCTGTTACAGTGGGGATTGTACGAAGAGAATGTAAAATACAAAACCGGCTTCCGGTAAAGGAAATGTAAAATCGAAGTAAGAACAGCCTGAATAGGATAAAACGATTGCCTCCCCGCGGCAAAAATGCTATACTGTCACGGAATCTATCGAATCTTTTTATGAGGAGGAATTATCATGCGTATTTTATATCGTAACCCGAACAATCAGAGTCTCTCCGTCACAAACGTGACAAACACACAGTATGAGGAAAGCGACAGGCTCCTTATTTTCTTCGGCGACGACGATATCTGCCTTTCTGTCAGCCAGGAGCAGGCAGATACTCTGACAAGGATCCTGTATGAGGAGGGAAAGCTTGATCTTACTTCCTATATCTGCATCCCCTACGAGTGGCCGGATGATGACGACGAGGACGATGAGGATGACGACGATTATCCGTCTATTGACGGGTCTGATTTTGTTATCCAGTTCTGAACCGCGCGGGTCTGCGCATTCAAAGAATGGGCCTGCGATCGGGCAGGAGGCGGCTTTTCCTCCTGCTCGCCGCGCGGCCCGTGTGCTGCGCCAGCAGCAATTTTCCTCACACGGGCCTGCGCATACAAAAAAGTCCCATAGAAGATGCGGCATCAGTTCTGTGCCGCATCCGCGGGACTTTTCTTTATTATTCTGTCATCAAGAACCGGATCCACTGATAAATTTCCGAAAAATCGATCTTACAGTTCCCGTCAAATATGCCGACCGGAATCAGACTGTCCATCCCATAGACCAGAAGCCGGACTTCCCTGCCGGATTCATATACCAGAACTCTGCGGCCCTCCAGATCCACGATCCAGTATTCCCGTACTCCGGCCGCCATATATTTGGCGAGCTTCAGCACGCAGTCCCGCTTTATCGAGGAATCTGAGAGGATCTCGATCACCAGATCCGGTGCTCCGAACACGCAGCGGTTTCTCAGCTTGCTTCTGTCGCAGACAACGGCGACATCCGGCTGTACCATCGTCTTTTCATCACAGTCAAGCTGTACGTCAAAGGGGGATATCAGCGGGTAGCAGCTGCCCTTCTGACTTACGATATAGTTCCGCAGCCTGCCGTACAGTTCCGCCGCCGCTCCCTGATGCGCCAGGGAAGGGGCCGCCATATCATAAAATACGCCGTCGATCAGTTCCGCCCTGCGGTCATCCGGCAGCGCGTAATAATCTTCCAGAGATGCCTGATTTTTGCCGCATGCATAAAGCGGCTGTGTCTCGCGGATCTTTGTTCCTTCCGATTCTTTCCGGCACGCGGACTTGGTCTTTCCGGCAGCTTCACAGTCCGACTCTTTGACTTCCCCGGAAACCTGGCAGTTTTCATCTTTAGTCCCGCCGGGATTCTCGCAATCCTCATCCCCGTTTTCCCGGGAAACCGCCCGGTTCGCCGCCTCCATCTCCAGCAGGCGCCGCTTCATGTCCAGACCCCCGGCAAAGCCGGTCAGACTGCCGTCGCTCCCGATCACCCGGTGGCAGGGAATAAACAGCATGATTGGATTTTTATTGTTCGCGCCGCCGACCGCGCGGCAGGCCTTAGGGCGGCCGATCGCCTGAGCGACCTCCCCATAGGTGCGCGTCTCCCCGTAAGGGATTTTCTGCAGAGCTTCCCACACCTGCTTCTGAAATTCCGTTCCCGGCGGATGAAGCGGCAGATCAAAAGACTTTCTTTTTCCTGCAAAATATTCCTGAAGCTCTGCCTCAGCGCGCGTCAGAAGCCCGGAATCTTCCAGATTTTTTCCCATATCCTCAGATTCCCCGCCGTCCTTCTCCGGATCTCTCTCCTCACCCCCGGGTTCTTCCCGCGTCCCTCCCGGATTCTCCCTGGCGTTTTCCAGGTAAAGAGCCGTCAGAGCTTCCCCGTCATCCTCTATGCAGATTATCCCGAAAGGGGAATTCATACGTATTCTGTGCAGCAAAATATCACCTCTTATCCCATAATTTTATCCGTCTGGCAGGCAGCATCTCCGGACATAAAATCGTTCGTCCTCATCCGGTGCGCTCCCGCGGCTGACAATGTATATAATTTTCATTTTATCTCAGTATATCATGTATTTATCTGTTATTCAATGCTCTTTTTGTTTTTATTTGTTATTAATTCTCTATTTTGTACACGTGTGATATTTTTTATCTTCTGAATATGCCGCCCGTATCCGCGAACTTTATCTTGACACAGTACCAAAGCAGGCGTAAACTAAAAATTATAATGCCGGGCAAAAATATTTTGTCCCCGCAACATTGCTTACGAAAGGGAAAGGATGACATTATTATGGAAAAGAAAAATATCGACTGGGGAAACCTCGGTTTTGGCTACGTTGAGACCGAAAAACGTTTTGTCTCCAACTTCAAAAACGGCAGCTGGGATGACGGCGAACTGACCTCCGACTCCATGGTTACGATCACGGAGTGCGCTGGCGTTCTTCAGTATGCGCAGACCTGCTTCGAGGGACTGAAGGCTTACACAACTGAGGATGGACATATTGTTACGTTCCGCCCGGATCTCAACGCTGAGCGTATGGCAAACTCCTGCAAGCGTCTTGAGATGCCTGTTTTCCCGGAAGACCGTTTTGTGGACGCAGTGGTAAAGACCGTTGAGGCTAACGAAGCCTATGTTCCGCCTTACGGTTCAGGCGCGACGCTGTACATCCGTCCGAACATGTTCGGAACCAACGCGGTTATCGGCGTGAAGCCGGCCGACGAATATCAGTTCCGTATCTTTACAACGCCGGTTGGTCCGTATTTCAAAGGCGGTGTGAAGCCTCTTACGATCCGTGTCAGCGATTTCGACCGTGCGGCACCTCACGGAACAGGCCATATCAAGGCAGGACTGAACTACGCAATGAGCCTCTATGCGATCATGGACGCACATCGCCAGGGATTTGATGAGAATATGTATCTTGATCCGGGCACAAGGACAAAGGTGGAGGAGACCGGCGGAGCCAACTTCCTGTTCATCACGAAAGATAACAAGGTCGTCACTCCGAAGTCCAACAGCATTCTTCCGTCCATCACCCGCCGTTCACTGGTTGCAGTCGCAAAGGATTATCTCGGACTTGAGGTTGAGGAGCGCGAGGTCTTCTTCGAGGAAGTTCCGGAGTTCGCAGAGTGCGGTCTCTGCGGTACCGCGGCTGTTATCTCTCCGGTCGGCAAGATCAACGATCACGGCAAAGAAATCTGCTTCCCGAGCGGCATGACCGAGATGGGACCTGTCACGAAGAAGCTGTATGAGACACTGACGGGAATCCAGATGGGGAGAATTCAGGCGCCTGAGGGATGGATCAAAGTGATCAAATAAATCAGAAATCGTTATAGTTTGCAAAAGGGGCTGTCGGAATGAACAGCCCCCTTTTTTTACAGATGCGTCAGCACAAAGATATCGTAGATCGCGCGGACCGCGCTCTCAAAGTCTTCATTGCGGACGCCGATGATGATGTTCAGCTCGCTCGAGCCCTGGTCGATCATCTTGACGTTGATGTTGGCGTGCGTCAGCGCGGCGAAGATCCTGGCTGCCGTTCCGCGGGTGGCGCGCATGCCGCGTCCCACGACCGCGATCAGGGCCAGATCGGACTCAAGATCCAGCAGATCCGGATGTACGGCACGATGGATACCGGAAATGACATTCTGTTCCTTCTCCATAAATTCCGACTGATGCACGATTACCGTGAACGTATCGATGCCGGACGGCACATGCTCAAAGGATATTCCGTTTTCTTCAAAAACCTGAAGCACCTTGCGGCCAAAACCGATCTCGGAGTTCATCATGTCTTTTTCTATATTGATCGCACAGAAGCCTTTCTTGCCAGCGATGCCGGTGATCGTAAATTTCGGCCGGCGGCAGGTGCTTTCAACAATCAGCGTACCCGGATCCTGCGGGCGGTTCGTATTTTTAATATTGATCGGAATGCCTTCGCGGCGAAGCGGGAAGATCGAATCCGCGTGGAGCACGGTCGCTCCCATGTAGGAAAGCTCCCGCAGCTCGCGGTAAGTGATCGTCTCGATCGTCTCCGGATTCTCAACGATATGCGGATCCGTCACGAGGAAGCCGGACACGTCTGTCCAGTTCTCGTACAGATCGGCGCAGACCGCACGGGCAACGATAGAACCGGTGATATCGGAACCTCCCCTGGAAAATGTCCGGATGCTTCCGTCCGGCATCGCCCCGTAAAATCCGGGGATGACTGCCCTCTCCGTCTGAGCCAGGCGTTCCCGCATGACCTCGTTTGTCTTCTCGGAATCGAACACGCCGTCCTCGTCAAAGCAGATCACCTCTGCCGCGTCCACAAATTCATAGCCGAGATAATTGGCCATCACAATCCCGTTCAGATATTCGCCGCGGGACGCCGCGTAGTCGCTGCCCGCCTGATTTTCAAATTCTTCACGGATCGTCTCAAATTCTCCATCCAGCGACAGCTCCAGTCCAAGTCCGTCAATGATCTCCTGATATCTCTCTTTGATCGCCAGCAGCTTTCCAGTGATATCACTGTTCGCGGACACGGAATTGTAGCAGTCATAGAGCATATCCGTAACCTTCGTATCATCAGAATAACGTTTTCCCGGAGCAGAAGGCACCACATAGCGCCTGTCCCTGTCCGCATGTATGATCTCTCCCACTTTGCGGAACTGTTCCGCGCTCGCAAGGGAGCTTCCGCCAAATTTTACAACCTTTTTCATCCTCTGGTTCCTCCGACTTTATAATCATCATAGATCGCGCAAAGCAGCTTCACGCTGCAGCTGCCGCGTCCTTCCTGTCCTGAAAAATTTCAGTTTCTTTCCGGCAGATAAGCCGTTTCCTTTACGCAAGCACTACATCCCTCATATCATAAAAGCCTGCCGGCTTTCCCGCGAGATATTTTGCCGCCTGCACCGCGCCTTTTGCAAACACGCTCTTGGAATACGCGGTATGCTTAAACTCGATCACCTCGTCGAGACCCGCGAAAATGACTTCATGTTCGCCGACGATATTTCCTCCGCGGACCGCGCTGATGCCGATTTCATGCTTGTCCCTGCGTTTCCTTACCTGAGAACGGTCATATGTATATTCGTATACATTGCCGAGCGCCTCGTTGACGCTGTCCGCAAGCGCGAGCGCTGTTCCGCTTGGCGCGTCAACCTTCAGATTGTGGTGCTTTTCCACGACCTCGACATCAAAGCCGGCCGGGGCAAGCACTTTTGCCGCGTCCTTCAAAAGCTCCAGCAGAAGATTGATGCCAAGGGACATGTTCGCGGATTTCATAACCGCCGTAAGAGAAGCCGCCTCTCTGATCCGGGTCATCTGCTCTTCCGTGTAGCCGGTTGTGCAGAAGATCGCCGCGATCCTGCGGGAGGTACAGAACGCAAGAAGCCCGTCCAGCGCTTTCGGCGAGGAAAAATCGATCAGGACGTCTGCCTCTGCATCGCAGTCCTCTGCTTTTGCAAAAACAGGATATTCCTGGTTTCCCTGCCCCGCGGGATCGATCCCCGCGACGATTTTTGTATCTTCATCGGCCGCCACAATATCTGTAACGACGCGTCCCATATATCCGCAGCATCCGCTCAAAATAATTCTTGTCATTTCATTTTCCTTCTTTCCTGTCATATATCCATCTGTTGATGCCGGGGCAAAAGGTATTTCGCCCCATAATGCCGCGAATTGCTCCGCATTTTATGCTTCCGCAATTCTGAAACCATAAGATCGGAATCAAAAAAAGATTGCAGAATAATCAAGTAGGAGGCGGCTTTTTCTCCTGCTCGTCCGCGCGGCCCAAGTGCTGCGTCAGCAGCTGATTTCCATGCCTAGGCCTGCGCATACAGTACTGTGCCGGCCGCCGCGTTCATCGCGCAGGGCCAGCACAGTGCTGCTTTCCGATTCGAAAACTTTTCCTTCAACTTTCTCCTACAGGATCCCGTAATCCTTCATCGCCTTCTCAAGCCGGGCAGCATTGGCCTCTTCCATCTCGGTAAGAGGACCGCGCAGCGGACCAGCTGCCCATCCAAGAAGATTCATTGCCTTCTTGACCGGGATCGGGTTCACCTCGCAGAACAGAGCGTCGATCAGATCGAGCGCTTTCAGCTGCAGGCGGCAGCTCTCCTGCACGTCGCCGTTCATAAATGTCTCTACAATATTGTGCGTCTGCTCCGGGGCAACGTTCGAAAGAACGGAAATCACGCCTTTTCCGCCAAGCGCAAGCAGAGGCACGATCTGGTCGTCGTTGCCTGAATAAAGCTCGATCTCTCCTCCGGCCAGGTGCATCAGCTTCGCAACCTGTGAAATGTTCCCGGACGCTTCCTTGATCCCGACGATATTTTCCACATTCTTTACCAGCCACACTGCCGTCTCCGGAAGGATGTTGCAGCCCGTGCGGCTCGGCACGTTGTAGAGCAGCGCCGGAATCTTGATGGAATTCGCGATTGTCGCGAAATGCTTCTTCAGTCCGTTCTGCGTTGCTTTATTATAGTACGGCGTTACAAGAAGGACGCCGTCCGCTCCCATTTTCTCCGCCTCAACAGACAGGTAAACCGCTGTCTCCGTGCAGTTTGAGCCTGTGCCGGCGATGACCGGTATTCTGCCCGCCACTTTTTTAATCGCGTAGCCGATCGTCTCCAGATGCTCCTCATGAGTCAGTGTGGATGCTTCGCCTGTCGTTCCGCAGATGATGATCGCGTCTGTTTTGTGCGCGATCTGGTCTTCCAGGATTCTCCCAAGCTCCTCAAAATTAACGGTTCCGTCCTCATGCATCGGTGTGATAATCGCAACACCTGCTCCAGTAAATAATGCCATAGTCGTCCTCCTCTTTTCCTGTAGGCTCTTTGCGCGGCCGGGCAGAAGGCGCCTTTCCTTACGCGGGCCTGTGCAAATCGAGTAGGAGGCGGTTTTCCCTCCTGCTCGCCGCGCGGTCCGCATGCTGCGTCAGCAGCTGATTTCCTTATGCGGACCTGTGCAATTTAAAGGGGCTGTCAAAAGGCAGCCCCAAAGAAAACATAGTCAGGAATTCTTCGAGAGATAGCCCTCCATCGCCTCACGATGACAGTCATGAAGTTTTTCACTGCATGCCCAAGAAAACAGCCCGCAGGATACTGCCCTCTTTCGGCGCAATTCCCTTTCATCAGCATTCCTCTGCACCTGCATGCATCCAACTGGTTACTATTGAATCGCGCAACCTCTATCAACTCTGAATTTTCATAACTATAACACCTGCGAAAGGTATTGTCAACACCAAATTACAGGAAAAGCGCTGTTATTCGCCTTTTCTGCGGCCGGCAATGAATCAAAACGGCATCATTCCTTTTTGCGGTACTGTGTCGTCAGCTCTGTCACCTCGTCGGCATAGGGCCAGAGCTCCTCGCACCGCTCCGTCCCGGTGAGGTAGATTATCGTGTTGGAAGCCGCCTCGATCAGCGTCTTAATCTCATCAGCCGTGACGATTCCCCGATCTACCAGTCCCAGAATTTCATCAAGGATCAGCACATCGCACTCGTCCGTAAGAAGCACTTTCTTCGCAAAGCTCAGCCCATTGCGGATATTCCTCGTCTCGTCTTCTTTTTCCTTATCGGTCAGACTCTCATAATTCTCGGGAAACTTTTCAAAACGATACAGCTTCATCTCCGGCTCAAGACGGTCAAAAAACTCCTTCCCGATCAGAAAAACGCTCTTTCCCCTGCTGGCCTCACGGAGACCTCTCCCTATCGCAGCGGCCGTTTTGCCCGTTCCGGTTCCGCAAAAGATATGTACATATCGCTCGCTCATCTCTCACACCTCATATTTTGGGGCCATTGTCTGGGCGGCGGGTCAAAACGCGCCGCGCAGGTTCCGTCCGTCCTGGCAGGCATTCCCGGCCATGCTCTCCCGGCTTCATCCGCCTGCGCGCAGATCAGATACGCACAGATCCCTTCCCCGCCTGTCTTTCCTCAGACAATAACCGCTACGCTTATTTTCCTCATAAGTCTCGTTTATCAATTTGATTCTACTACATTTCTCCGGGAATTGCAATTCATATATTCCGGCAAAAGTCAGACAACCTTTTTTTACGATTCCATATATTCTAATTTGCTCACAGAAACTTCGTAGGCGGTCCGTCTCTCTGTAGACTCGTCATCCAGTTTTTTGACGTATTCGCGGCTTTGTATCCTGCCCCACACCTGCACATGCCCGCCGACTTCAAAGCCCGACGCAAAACGCGCATTTCTTCCCCAGCAGATACACGGAATGTAATCCGACTTTCCGTACGGGCGGTTGACGGCAAGCAGCATGTCGGCGATCTCACGGCCGAGCGGCGTCCTCCGGTAAACCGGTGTCTTGCAGATGTACCCGTCAAGAAAAATCTGATTGCTTTTTACCTTGTCGTCATCTTCCTCGGCAAAGCTTACTTCCCGCGCGAAAACGGACAGCACCAGCCTGTTCTTTTTCTCCTCATGGCGGTTATACGAACGAAACTGTCCATAAATCTGAATGTATTCTCCCTCGTAATCCTGTGTGACATCAATCAGGCGCTCTGATATCATGATCGGAATCGTATCGGTAGAATCGCTCAGCCTCTGTACGGAAATATCCATCATGTAAAATCCCTCGCCGAAAACCTCATGGCTGAAAGAAAAGCCTGACGTAATTTTTCCCATAATGGAAACCTGATTGTTTTCAATAATCTTATCTGTCATAAACACTGGTTCTCCCTTCTTTATAAGAAGTATCTCTTCTTGTATTCTGTACTATCTATTTCTATTCAGAAAGGAGCCCGTTTAGAACCGGATTTTCATTATTTTTCCTGATTTTTATTTTTCCCCTTGTAATCTCAAAAAATCATGTTATAGTTAAACGGCGAAATATTTCCCGTTTACCGCAGCGCAGTGCGCATGGCCGCCCGAAGAAATCCGTCTTTTGCACGGCCGGCGCAGATCGCGCAGGAAACGTATAATCCGGCCAGACGGACCGAATCTACCGCACGGTTCCCCGGACCGCAGACATATGGAGGAGTTTATGATCAGAGAAGACATCAGGAACATAGCTATCATTGCCCATGTAGACCACGGGAAAACAACTCTCGTGGATGAACTGCTCAAACAGAGCGGCGTTTTCCGTGAAAACCAGGCAGTCGCCGAGCGCGTTATGGATTCCAACGACCTCGAACGCGAACGCGGCATCACAATCCTTTCCAAAAATACGGCTGTTTTTTATAAAAATACGAAGATCAATATCGTAGACACTCCGGGACACGCAGATTTCGGCGGCGAGGTGGAGCGCGTGCTGAAAATGGTGGACGGCGTCATCCTTGTCGTCGATGCTTTTGAAGGGCCCATGCCGCAGACAAAATTCGTGCTGAAAAAGGCTCTGGAGCTTGCTCTCCCGGTCATCGTATGCATCAACAAGATCGACCGTCCGGAAGCGCGCCCGAATGAGGTGATCGATGAAGTGCTCGAACTTTTCCTCGAACTGGACGCTTCCGACGAGCAGCTTGACTGCCCGTTTGTCTTCGCGTCCGCAAAAGGCGGCTACGCGACGCTCGACCTCAACCAGAAGCCGAACGGCATGGTTCCGCTTTTTGAGACGATCCTGAATCATATCCCGGCCCCCGAAGGAGACGAAAACGGTCCTACCCAGGTGCTGATCAGCACGATCGACTACAACGAATATGTGGGGCGGATCGGCGTCGGCAAAGTGGAGCGCGGTTCCATCAAAGTCAATCAGGAGGCAGTCCTTGTCAATCACCATGATCCGGACAAGATGCAGAAAGTCAAGATCAGTAAATTATACGAATTTGACGGACTCAACAAGGTGGATGTCCCGTCAGCTTCCATCGGTTCCATCGTGGCAATCTCCGGTATCGCGGATCTGCACATCGGAGATACGATCTGTGCCGCCGATTTCCCGGATCCGATCCCGTTCCAGAAAATTTCCGAGCCGACGATCTCCATGAATTTCATTGTCAATGACAGTCCTCTCGCCGGACAGGAAGGAAAATATGTAACCTCCCGCCATATCCGCGACCGTCTTTTCCGCGAGCTGAACACGGACGTAAGTCTCCGCGTCGAGGAGACGGACGACACCGATACTTTCAAGGTATCAGGCCGCGGCGAACTGCATCTGTCGATCCTGATCGAGACAATGCGCCGCGAAGGCTATGAGTTTGCCGTCAGCAAGGCTGAGGTCATCTACAGGGCGGATGAACGCGGAAAGCGGCTTGAACCGATGGAGCTTGCCTATATTGACGTCCCGGAGGAATTTTCCGGCACCGTTATCCAGAAACTGAGCCAGCGCAAGGGAGAACTGCAGAACATGAGCGTCGGGCAGAGCGGTTATTCCCGCCTCGTATTCTCGATCCCGTCGCGCGGCCTGATCGGTTACCGCGGTGATTTCCTGACCGATACAAAGGGCAACGGCATCATGAACACGATCTTCGACGGCTACGGCCCGTACAAGGGCGATCTGCAGTACCGCAATCTTGGCTCTCTGATCGCGTTTGAGTCCGGAGAGTCTGTCGCCTACGGCCTTTTCAACGCGCAGGACCGCGGCGTTATGTTTATCGGACCCGGCGAAAAGGTTTATTCCGGCATGGTCATCGGCCAGAGCGCAAAGCCCGAAGATATCGAACTGAACGTCTGTAAAACGAAGCACCTGACCAACACCCGTTCCTCAAGCGCCGACGAAGCGCTGAAGCTTACCCCGCCGAAGATCCTGAGTCTTGAGCAGGCTCTGGAATTCATCGACACGGACGAGCTGCTTGAGGTTACGCCGAAGAGCCTGCGGATCCGCAAGAAGATCCTCGACCCGACGCTCAGGAAGCGGGCGAATCTGAAGAAGAAAGCATAAAAGAATAAGTAAAAGCAGATGACAAACATAACACAAATAGAAAAATGCTCCGGGCCGTCGGCAGTTTATGCCGCATACCCGGGGCATTTCTTTTAAAACCATCGAAAGGAGATCTTCCATCCGGACGGCTTTTTCAGCAGCTCCTCATATTCCTCTACAGTCAGCACTTCCTCCAGCTTTTTCATCTGATCCTCCTCCACGACCGCGTGAACACTGTCAGAAAAACACAGCCTCGGATAGAGGACGCACCACCAGTTATGACCGTCCGCTTTTCCCAGCTTCACACGGAGAGCCTCATACCAGCCTG
>CANQEC010000003.1 GCA_947594335.1 uncultured Lachnospiraceae bacterium | reverse complement strand
TAAACGGATGCTCGTCGTTGTACTCTACCTCATTGATATCCCCCGCAAAGCGGTCAGGCTTCACATCGTACATGTTCGCGTAGGAGATCAGCTTGCACTCGAAGTAATCCTTACATCCGCATTCCAGGCAGCGGTGCGCTTCCTCGACCGCCTGCTTCTCGTCATACCCGGCCACGACCTCTGTAAAGTTGTCCTTCCTTTGTTCTGCGTTCAGCTGATCCATCTTCGGACGGCACATTCTCTCCCTGTCCTCGAAGGTCTTTTCCGTCACATCCTTCTTTGTCACATAATAATTTGGCTTATAGGCAATCGTCTCACCGCGCAGATAAGCGTCAACTACCTGACAGCCCTTCTTGGCATCCGCAATGGATTCCACCGCGATGGAAATCTTGTCATTGCCGCAGTCGCCGCCCGCGAATACGCCGGGGATCGCTGTCATGAAGGTATTCTTATCGTAAATGATGCCGCCCTTTCTGGTGAGCTCCACGCCGCTGATGCCGGAAGCATTCACCTTCTGGCCGATCGCCAGGATCACGGTATCCACATCGATCGTCTCGGTTTTGCCCTCAACCGGAACCGGCGCGCGGCGCCCGGAAGCATCCGGCTCACCCAGTTCCATCACCTGCAGAACCATCTTGCGGCAGTGTCCGTTCTCATCGGAGATAATCTCCAGAGGATTCGTCAGATTCAGGAAGATTACGCCCTCCTCCTCAGCCTCTTCGATCTCGACCATATCTGCCGGCATCTCGTCCTTGGTTCTTCTGTAGATATTATAAACCTTGTCCGCGCCCAGACGCACCGCGGTACGGCAGGCGTCCATGGCGGTGTTGCCGCCGCCTACGATGGCGACGTTTCTGCCAAGATCGATCGGCTCATTGCGCACAACCTTGCGCAGGAAATCGATACCGCCGATCACACCGTCCGCGTCCTCGCCCTTGCAGCGGACGCCGGTGGAAACCCACGCTCCGATTCCGATACACACCGCGTCGAAATCTCTGCGGATGGCGTCAAATGAAATGTCCTCTCCGATTTTGGCGTTGGTCACCATGGTGACGCCCATGCGCTCGATCAGGGCGATCTCTTCGTCCAGCACCTCCTTGGGCAGACGGTATTCCGGAATGCCATAGCGGAGCATGCCGCCAAGCTTTGGCATTGCCTCATAGATCGTCACATCGTGTCCCATCTGACGCAGGAAATAGGCCATGGACAAACCATAGGGGCCTCCGCCGATGACGGCCACGTTCTTGCCCGTATCCGGTGCGATCTCCGGCATAAACGGATCGTCGCCGAATTCATCGGTATCCGCCGCGAATCTCTTGAGGTTTGCGATCGCAATCGGCTCCTCCACCAGGCCTCTGCGGCAGGCGGTCTCGCAGGGATGCGGACAGACTCGTCCGATCGCTCCCGGAAGCGGGATATTTTTGCGGATCAGCTCGATCGCCGCCTCAAACTCGCCGTTCGCGATCAGGCCCACGTAACCCTGACAGTCGGTACCGGCCGGACATGCCAGCATGCACGGAGGACGGCAGTCTCCCTTATGATTGGAAAGCAGCAGTTCCAGGTTGGTCTTCCTGGACTCAATCACGCGCTCCGTGTTGGTATGTATGATCATATTGGGCGCGATCTCGGTAGCGCAGGCTTTCCAGAGCTTGGGATTGCCCTCCATCTCTACCATACAAAGACCGCACGCCCCGTAGATCTCTGTCCTCTCATCGTAGCAGAGCGTCGGAATAAAAATATTATTTTCTCTGCATACTTCAAGAATGGTTTGTCCCGGAAGTCCGTAGACTTCTTTTCCATCGATATTTAATCTGAATTTATTCACAGTCTGCACCTCCTGTCAAACTCTCTTCACTGCGCCAAATTTACAGTTTTCCTCGCATTTGCCGCACTTGATGCATATCGCCGGATCAATCTTGTGCTGTTTCTTCTTTTCGCCGGTGATTGCGCCCACCGGACAGTTGCGCGCACATTTTGTGCAGCCTTTGCAGGCATCTGTAATCTCATAGTGAATAAGAGCTTTACAGGATTTGGCTGTGCAGGTGTGATGATAAATATGATCCTCATACTCGTTGCGGAAATAGCGGATCGTGGTCAGAACCGGGTTCGGAGCTGTCTGTCCAAGGCCGCACATTGCGCCGTCCTTGATCTTTTTCGCCAGCTCTTCGAGGAGTTCAATATCGCCGTCGCGGCCTTCGCCCTTCGTGATCCTCTCCAGGATCTCCAGCATCCTCTTGGTGCCGATACGGCAGTAGTTGCATTTGCCGCAGGATTCTTTTCTGGTGAAATCCAGGAAGAAACGGGCCATATCCACCATACAGGTGTCCTCATCCATAACGATCATACCGCCGGAGCCGACGATCGCGCCGGTCTTGTTGATGTCCTCGTACGTAACCGGAGTATCGATCAGATCTGCCGGGATACAGCCGCCGGACGGACCGCCCATCTGAACTGCTTTAAACTTCTTGTCATTCTTGATGCCGCCGCCGATTCCGTAGATAACTTCCTTGAGCGTCATGCCCATCGGAACTTCCGCCAGACCGCCCTTCTTGATCTTGCCGGCAAGCGCGAATACCTTGGAGCCCTTGGACTGAATGGCGCCCCTGTCAGCAAAAGCCTGACCGCCGTTGCTGATGATCCATGCGACGTTGGCATAGGTTTCCACGTTATTGATATTGGTAGGCAGCTTCCAGTAGCCCTTTGCCGCCGGGAAAGGCGGTTTCAGACGAGGCATGCCGCGCTCACCTTCCAGGGAAGCGATAAGCGCTGTTTCCTCGCCGCAGACAAAAGCGCCCGCGCCGGCCTTGATGCGGATATCAAAACTGAAATTCGTTCCGAAAAGATTCTTGCCCAGAAATCCTTTTTCTCTGGCCTGCGCCATGGCGATCTCGAGACGCGCGATCGCAAGAGGATACTCTGCACGGCAGTAAATAATGCCTTCGGTGGCGCCCGCGGCGTATCCGCCGATGATCATTCCTTCCAGCAGAGAGTGCGGATCGCCCTCCAGCACGGAACGGTCCATGAACGCGCCGGGATCTCCCTCGTCCGCGTTGCAGACCATGTATTTCTGCGCGCCCTTGTTGGATTTGATGGCGTTCCATTTGAACCAGGTGGGGAATCCCGCGCCGCCGCGTCCGCGCAGGCCGGAAATCTTGATCTCTTCAATAACCTCGTCCGGAGTCATGCCGGTGATGGCCTTCTTCGCCGCTTCGTATCCGCCGATCGCTGTGTATTCCTCGATCTTTTCAGGATTGATCTTTCCGCAGTTGCGAAGCACGATCCTCTGCTGCTGGGACAAGAACGTCTTGTCCTCTTCCGGGATCACATATTTTTCCACAGGCTTGCCGCCGATCAGATGCTCGTCCACGATCTCGGCCACTTTGTCCGGCGTACATTTTACATAGCGCGCCTCCAGTGTGCCCTCGTCATTGTAAACATCCACGATCGGTTCAAGATAACAGGTGCCGATACAGCCTGTCTTGTCAATCACGATGCCGGACAGATTCTTTTCTGCCACGATCTTCTCAAATTCGTTCGAGGTTTTCTTTGCACCGGTAGCGATACCACAGCTTCCCTGCCCTACTACAACTTTCATTTCTCCACCTCCTGTGCATTCTGCGACTTGTAATCGTCAAGAATCTTCGTCACGGAAGATTTCGTCAGGTTTCCGAATGTTTCCTCGCCGTCCGCGCTCTTCACCATCATTACAGGGGCCAGGGAACAGCAGCCAAGACAGGCTACATTATTCAGAGTAAACAGACCATCCGGGGTCGTCTCTCCGTCTTTGATGCCAAGATGTTCGCAGACAGCCTCCTCGATCATGTCGGAGCCGTTTACATGACAGGCCGTTCCTTTGCAGAGCATGATCAGATATTTGCCGACAGGCTGCAGACGGAACTGCGCGTAAAAAGTCGCCACGCCGTAGATCTTGGCGGGCATGATCCCCGTTCTTTCCGCTATGTAGTTGATCGCATTCAGGGAAAGATAACCGTAAATGTCCTGTGTCTGCTGCAGAATCGTAATCAGGCTGCCGGGTACTTTTGCGTATTTTTCAAGCACGGGCGCCAGCTCAGCAAAATCCGCATTTTGATCGCTCTGGCATTTACACGAATTGCACATATGATGATTCCTCCTTCATGAAAAATTTAACAAACAGAACAATTCATTCTTTTTTATTATATCATAAAAAGAGAAATAATCAAATAAAAAAATGCGGTTTTCAAAATGGATTTTGTGAAATTTGTGAAAAAATGGTTAAAAACGGATATATCCGTATTCCGGCACGCTCCTGCGGACGGCTTTATCCGGTTCTGCGTTTAAAAGCGGTGCATCACGTCTTAGTCTTTTTTATCTGTCAGCTTTTCCACAAAATCCGCGGACCTTCCTTTTCCTGCTCCGCGAATTTATTTTCAGATTACTCCAGTTCCCGGTAACGCAGTATCTCAACCGCCAGTTCCGTTTCCGCCAGCTTTTTTGCGTCTCTCTCCTTAAGAAACTGCCAAAGCTCCTCTTCTGTCAAAAACCATGCGTGGCGGGAACGTCTGATTTTGTCCTCGTCCAGCTCCGTGTAGCATAATAAATACCGTTTGTCCAGTTTCATGTATATCCTCCTTCTGCAACGCACCGCCCTTTGCGCACGGCAGAAAAAGAGTCGGACAGGAGGCGGTTTTTTCTTCTGCTCGTTTGCGCGGCCCGCATGCTGCGTCAGCAGCTGATTTCCCCGCCCGGGCCTGCGCAAAAGAAAAACCCGCGTCTTTCGGCGCGGGTCCGTGGAAAAACTGCCGGCTTTCACCGGGAAAATATCAGCCTCCGCTTTCCATCATGTTTTCAAACTGCTCCTGGGACATCAGGACCTTGCGGGGTTTTGTGCCCTCCTCGGGGCCGACGACTCCTGCATCCGTAAGCTGATCCATGATGCGGGCAGCGCGGTTAAATCCTATTTTGAATACTCTCTGCAGCATTCCGATGGAAGCCTTGTCTTTCTCAATAATGAATTTTCCGGCCTCCGCAAACAGCGCGTCAACATCGCCGGATCCTCTGGCCGAAGACGCCTGCTGTATTTTTGCGAGCTGCGCTTCCATTTCGGCATCATAGCTCTTCGACATGTTTTTATCCTTCAGAAAATCCACAACATCCGAGACTTCCTCGTCGGATACGAAAGCGCCCTGAAGCCGCGCCGGTTTCTGATATCCCTGCGGATAAAACAGCATGTCCCCCTTCCCGAGCAGCTTTTCCGCCCCGGACATATCGAGGATCGTGCGGGAATCCACGCTCGAGGAAACCGAAAAGGCGATGCGCGACGGCATGTTCGCCTTGATCAGGCCGGTAATGACATTCACAGACGGCCTCTGCGTCGCAATGACCAGATGAATTCCGGCCGCACGGGCAAGCTGCGCCAGGCGGCAGATGGAATCCTCAACTTCGCCGGGAGCCACCATCATAAGATCCGCAAGCTCATCCACGATGATGATGATCTGCGGAAGCTTCTGCGGCTTATTTTCGTCCTCGATATCTTTGAGGGCCTCAATCTTCTGGTTGTATCCTTTCAGATCACGGACACCCATCTCGGCAAACTTGTTGTAGCGGTCTGTCATCTCCGCAACGCCCCAGTTCAGAGCGCCGGCGGCCTTTTTCGGATCTGTCACAACCGGAATAAACAGATGAGGAATCCCGTTGTAGACGCTCAGCTCAACAACCTTCGGGTCGATCATGATCAGCTTTACCTCATCGGGTTTTGCTTTGTAGAGAATGCTCATGATCAGTGTGTTGATACAGACTGATTTTCCCGACCCGGTGGCGCCCGCGATCAATAGATGAGGCATTTTGGCGATATCTGAAACAACGGTTTTTCCGCTGATATCTTTTCCCGTGGCAAATGCCATTTTTGAGGGATGGTTCTGAAATTCCTCAGACTCAAGCAGGTCCCGCAGCATCACGGCGCTGTTTTCAGCGTTCGGGACCTCGATGCCGACAGCGGCCTTTCCGGGAATCGGCGCCTCGATACGGATATCCGCCGCCGCAAGATTCAGTTTTATATCATCCGAAAGGCTGACAATCCGGCTCACCTTGACACCCTGCTCCGGCAAAAGCTCGTAGCGCGTTACGGTCGGCCCGCAGCTCGCATTTGTCACGGTCACATGAACTCCGAAACTTTTCAGTGTCTGCTGCAGCTTGGCGGCCGTTTTTTTGATCTCCTGCTCCTGGTTCCCTCCTCTTGCGGCTTTCCCTTTTTTCAGAAGATCGATCGGAGGAAATACGTATTCCGGTTTTACGGCCTCCGCGGCTTTCGCGATCTCAGCCTCAACAGTAGCAATTCCCTCCTGGATCTCTTCCTGGGAGGATTTGGGATTCTTTTTGCTCGTCCTGTTCTTCTGTTCCGGCGGCTCCTCCGGCTTTTCCTCTTTTGCAAAGGTTTCCTGACCGTCCTTATCACTGTCCCGGTTCAGGCCGGATATCTTCTCATATTCCTCTGTGCCGCAGGGCAGCTCTTCGTACGCCGGATCCTGAAATTCCGGATATTCTTCCGCAGCAGCCGGGCGCAGTTCCCCCGGCTCTTTTTCCGACTCAAAAGGAAGTCCGTCGATCTGAAAAACAGGTTCCTCCCACTGTTCCGTTTCGGTGAAATCCTGATCCGCGGTATGCTCCGCAGGTTCCTCGCGATCCAGACTGACATATCTTGTCTCCTCGGCGGAATCAGGAAAAGCGGATACAACCGCCCTCCTCTTGGAGGTCCCGGGGACAATTTCGCGCACGCTGCCGTCCCGCGAAGGGCGTCCCTCGATTTTTGTGTTCAAGGTCACGCCGGTAACTTTATGCTCCAGCCGGCTCGTCCTGGGCTGGGACGGAAAGAACAGAGGAACATCGATCTGCGTTCGGCCTCCTGCGGAGATCGTCTGAATTTTCTGATCGGCTCCGGCCGGATTTTTCTTTCCCGCTCTTTTCTCTGAACGTCTCTGGCGTTTCCCGAATATGGGACGGACGCGGGAAGTATCTTCCGGAACGTAGTCCCTTGGACGGCGCTCATATTCGGCTTCCGGCAAAGCCGTTATTTCCTTTGCCGTATCTTTATATCTCTCCGGCTCCTGAACCGCCTCTTTTTCACGCTGCTGTTCCCCATTTTGTCTCTGACGGCGGAGCTGTTCCAGTTCTCTTTCCCGGGCCTCCTCCCGCTCCTGGTGCCGAAGCTCCCTCTTTTCTCTCGATATCCGGGCGCTGCGGCGCATCCGCTCCCCCTGATGTCTTACGCCCGCAAGCAGGGACTTCTGCGTGAGCAGAACCAGGCTGATGATAACCAGAATACCCAGAATCACTCCGGCTCCGATCGCGCCGAATGCCGGGCAGATCAGACTGCACACCGCGCCGCCGACGGCTCCGCCTCCGGCTTTGAGCGCCGCGCTGTCAGCGTAAAGCTTTTCAATCCGGACATCCGGCTGATAGCCGTTCACAAGAAGTTCCGTAATGCTGCAGATACACAGATACAGCAGTGTCCCGGATAAAAATTTGATCGTCGCGGCATGGCTTGCGCGGTTTGAGATCAGAAAAGCCGCCGCAAGAAAAACCAGTACCGGCAAAAGATAGGCGGGAAAACCAAACAGGCCGAAGCTTATGTCGCTGATCACGGTTCCGATATACCCGCCGATTCCGAAATAGCTGATGAATGAAAAAACGCAGAGGGCAAGAATCAGCCACACGCATGCTTCTTTCATAAGCTGGGGATTGCCCATGCTCTGCGGCGCCGCGGCCGGTTTCCCCGGATTTTTCTCCCGCACATCCTTTTTACGGCCCTGTCCTGAGTTTTTTTCAGCGGCTGCCCTTTTCGTACGCGCCCCCGAAGCGCCCGCATTTGATTTGTTTTTGTTTTCTGCTTTTGCTGCCAAAAATTTTCCTCCCCTTTTGTTACGCACAAAGAGTGCTGTAGATCAGCACTCTTGTCTTTTTACATGCGCAGGCCCAGACATGGAAACCAGCTGCTGACGCAGCACCCGGGCCGCGCAGACGAGCAGGAGGTAAAGCCGCCTCCTACCCGATCTGTCTTTTACACTCCCAAGGACTTTCCACGGATCAGATCAGGAAATGACATATCACCGCGACCGCGCCGACCGCAAAGCAGTAGCACGCAAAATAAACGAATTTTTTATGTTTTACAACCAGAAGCATTGCCTTGATGCAGACATATCCGACGACGGCGGAAAAGACCATGCCGATGGCGTAAACACCGATCTGTCCGGCCGCAGCCGGCTCCGCGATAACGTCCTTGATCTCAAGGACCGCCGCGCCGAGTATTGCCGGGATCGAGAGAATAAAAGAATACTTTACCGCAAACTTCCGCTCCAGTCCGCACATCAGACATACGGCGATCGTAGTTCCCGAGCGGGAAAGCCCCGGCAGAGTAGCCAGTCCCTGCGCCGCGCCGATGATAAGGCCCTGGCCGTACGAGACATTCCGCGGCATCTTCTTCCCTTCAGGTACGGTATCCGCGATCAAAAGCAGGACACCTGTGATCAGAAGACAGATACCCGGGATCAGAAGCGTTGCCGAAGCCTGTTCCACAAGATCCTTGCCGAGAATCCCGATTATGCCGGTCGGGATTGTTGATACAAGGATCAGGACAACAAACTTGCGGTAATTATTATGAATGATCCTTTTGTAGCGGAGAGCTGTCTTATGTATTTTGTTCAGAGCAAACGTGTGAATATTGGAACCGATATCCGCGCACATCTTCAGCGTTTCTGTGATCATCCTCCCGATATCCCGGTAGTAAACCACAAACACGGCCGTCAGTGTTCCCACATGGAGCATGATATCAAACAGCATCCCGCCTCCTGTCTCAACGTGAAAGATATTCTGCAGAATTGCCAGATGCCCGGAGCTGCTCACTGGAAGAAACTCTGTGATTCCCTGCACGATACCAAGCAGTATCGACTGTAAAACTGACATGTCCTGTTGCCTCCATAAAAATAATTTGTTTTACATTTGAACTGATTATACCAAACTATCGGTAAACCTACAAGCAGTTTTTTCCAGTGCAGAATCCCTCTATTCCCTCATCCGGATCAGCTCGCCAAGCTTTGCAAGCGCACTGCTGATCCCGCCGACCTCGTTGATCAGGCCTTCCTCCACGGCGTCCGATCCCACGAGAATTGTCCCGAGATCTTTTGTGAGCATCCCCGTATCGAGCATCAGCTCCTCAAGTCTCTCCCGGCGCGCGTTCGAATGGTCCGCTATAAAACCGAGGATCCGATCCTGCATCTGACGGAAATAATCATAAGTCTGCGGAGCGCCGATAACAGTGCCGTTCATGCGGACCGGGTGAATGACCATCGTTCCCGTCTTTACAATAAAGGAATAGTCTGTGGAGACGGCGATCGGAACACCGATGGAATGGCTGCCTCCAAGGACAAGGGAAACCGTCGGTTTGCTGACCGACGCGATCATCTCCGCGATCGCCAGTCCCGCTTCCACATCTCCGCCCACAGTATTCAGCAGAATCAGAAGACCGTCGATCTCAGGGCTGTCCTCGATCGCCGCAAGCTTTGGAAGAACATGCTCGTATTTTGTGGTCTTGGAATTTCCGGGAAGGCACTCGTGTCCCTCGATTTCTCCGATAACGGAAAGCAGATGAATCCGCCGGTTCAAAGGAATGTCCCCGGTTTCTCTGATTGCCTCTCTCTGGTCTTTGTCCTGCTTCTCTTCTGACGCCGCATCATCCGCATCCGATATTCTTTTATTTTCTGACAGTTCCATTATACGCACTCCTTCAGGGTAAAATTCATGGTTCGATGATCAGTGTTCCCTGAAATGCGCAAAAAAATACAGAGCCGCAAAACACGCGGCTCCAGGTATTCTCAAATTTTCGCAAAAAATTTTTTTTCAAGCATGTAAACCATATCTTCATACAATCTCCGGCAGGCTTCCGCTTCGCCGTTTTCGATCATGCGGATGCACGGCTGAATATAATCCTTCCAGATACTGTGATAAATTTCCTCCGCGCGGCCGCTCTGGTTAATATGTTTGACGATCGAAGGCGCCACGTCATAGTATTTGCGGATCAGAACGTCCCCGTCCGAGAGTGAAGCAAGATATGTATCCCGGTAATTCCGCAGCAGATTGAGCTCATAACAGTCATCCGGTCTTCCGAGTTCTTCACAGACAGCTGTTGTGATATAGCAGTATTTTTTGTGAAAACCCTGCTCAATATAGGTAAACTCAGCTGCCTGGAGGTTTGTTTTTGGAAACCGCGCCTTCCAGGAGGCAACGGCCTTGTCTGCAAAAGGCTTTGAAGACTGGCCTCTGTACTCGAGGATCATGGGAAGAACATAGACTGCCATCGCGAGGTTCAGATCCATCATAAGCCGCTCTTTTTCTCCGCGCTTTGGGCATGCGTTTACACGGGAAAGGGCATTTTCGGCCAGCGCCTCCGCCATGTTGGTCAGATACTGATCCTTGTCAATCACCATCAGATATCCCTGCTCAAGCGCTTCAAGCACGGCCCGGTTTTTAAGATATAACTCTTCGAACGCGTCCTTATACCGGTTTCTTTTAAAACCCTCAAGGGCGCCGCAGGCACTGCTGAGCATTTCGGGCATTCCTTCAATGGCCGTCAGATAATAGTTCATAGCCTATTCCTCCAGATTTGTATGCACCGCCTGCACATCGTCGTCCGCATCGAGCAGATCCAGCGTGCGGTTCAGCTGTTTTAAAGCGGTTTCGTCAGTCAGCGCTACATAGTTCTGGGGAATCATCGTAACTTCCGCAGACGCCATCGGGATACCCTGATCCTCAAGCGACTGGCGCACCGCGCTGAACTCATCCGGATCCGTCAGGATCTCGTAGCTGTCGTCCTCCTCGGAAAAATCCTCCGCTCCCGCGTCAAGAGCGATCATCATGAGTTCGTCCGCATCCGCTTCGTACTCTTCCTTGTCTATAATGATCTGTCCCTTCTGGTCAAACATATAGGAGACACAGCCCTGCGTACCGATGCTTCCGCTGCCTTTTGTGAACGCGTTCCTGATATTGGAGGCGGTTCTGTTTTTGTTTTCGGTCAGGGCCTCAACAATGATCGCGATCCCGCCGGGGCCGTAGCCCTCATATGTAACATGCTCATAATTAACGGAACCAAGCTCTCCCGAAGCTTTTTTGATTCCGCGCTCGATCGTATCGTTCGGCATATTGTTTGCTTTGGCTTTTGCAATGACATCGCGCAGACGGCTGTTGTTTGCCGGATCCGTCCCGCCTTCCTTGACCGCGACAGCGATCTCACGGCCTATAATCGTAAAAATCTTGCCCTTCGCCGCATCATTTTTTTCCTTTTTGTGCTTGATATTCGCAAACTTTGAATGTCCTGACATAATCGATTACTCCTTTTTCTCTTTTTCTTTGTTCTCCTGATCTTCCCCGGACTTTGTGATCTGCACCTTGCTGACAGTATTATTCTCCACTTTCATGACCTTGAACAGATAGCCGTACTCGCAGACTTCCGGCCGTTCTTCCTCCGAGGGGATTCTGTTAAGCCTTGAAATCAGAAAGCCGTTCAGCGTGTCAAAATTCTCCTCAAAGGAAATGCCGAGCACTTCCTCCGCCTCTGAAAGCGGCGTCATTCCATCCATCAGATAGCTGCCTCCCGCGCCCTGGCGGATAAAATCCTCGTCGGGATCATACTCGTCCTGGATATTTCCGACAATCTCTTCCAGGATATCCTCCATCGTCACAAGTCCCGCGGTCTGCCCGTATTCGTCGAGAACGATCACGAGCTGAAGCTTTTCCGCCTGCATGTTCTTGAATAAAAGATCAATGTCCCGCGTCCGCGGCACAAACCTGCATGTGCGGAGAAGTTCGGGAATATCTTTTACAAGCCAGTCGTCGTAACGTTCCATTGTGTGGAACTTCATGGCGTCTCTGAAATGAAGAATACCGAGAATATTGTCGATGCTGTCCTCATATACCGGGAAACGCGAAACAGACTGTTCCACCATAAACGAGAGCGCATCCCGCAAATTCATGGTGCCGCTGATCGCAATGATGCTTTTCCTGTGCGTCATGATATCCTCAGCCTGCTTGTCGTCAAGCTTGAAGATATTCTGAATCATTCTGGCCTCACTCTCATCAAGGACGCCCTGCTCGTGGCCTTCGTTGACCATGGATATGATCTCATCTTCCGTGACTTCCGTTTCAAGAGAGGACGGATCAACGCCGAACAGGCGGATGATGCAGTTTGTGATCACAGTAAGGACATATGTAAACGGCAGCGCGAAACGAAGCAGAAGTCCCACGATTCCGGACAGCTTCAAAAATTTCCGCTCAGGGTATTTCCTTCCGAGTGCGGACGGAACAGAATTTACAATAAGATAATAAAGCACCAAAAGGACAGAACACACAGCCCACAGAGGATAATACCGTTTAAAATACAGCACGGCAAATCCCATGCAGATGCCGGTCAGAGACCGGAACAGCCACAGGGCGTGGGTCAGTTCCGCAGGATCATCTTTCAGAGCCTGCAAACGTACCGTATCCTTCCCTGAATCACGCAGAGCATCCTCAAACTCAGCCTCTCCGCAGTTTTGGAGCGCTGAATTTGCGGCCGCCAGAATGCAGTCCAGAACCAGCAGCAGGCACAGTATGACGGTCCCTGCCAGAGGGCTGCTGTCATAATCCATAAAACTCTCAGCATCCTTTCTCTATTTAAAACCTTTATTTGAAACTTTCACTAGAATATATCATTTTCCTTTTCATTCGTCAAGTTCTGTTCGGAAAGGGACTTGTGAAAGCATCTTCATCATCCGGTCCTGCTTTGCCGCCTCTCCTTGCGTTTTATCTCAGGGCAGCCGCGCCGCTGCTCTATGTAATCAGCTCCAGGCTGACCTGAAGCGCGCGGTCCACCCTCTCAAGCATCTCCATATCAAGATGACAGACCCGGTCCTTCAGCCGCTTTTTGTCAATCGTGCGCAGTTGCTCCAGAAGGATCACGGAATCCTTAACGATCTGATATCTGCCGGATTCTATCGCGACATGGGTTGGCAGCTTTGCCTTGTTCATTCTCGATGTGATTGCCGCACAGATCACGGTCGGACTGTGCCTGTTCCCAACATCGTTCTGTATGATCAGCACCGGACGTATGCCGCCCTGTTCGGATCCTACCACTGGTCTTAAATCTGCATAAAAGATATCGCCTCTGCGAATCATCATATCACTCACGCTCCTGTACAAAGGATTTCTTTTTGTTTCTGTTCAAAGTGTTTCCATTTTTCCTTTGTATATTCACGTGTGTTTTCCTGTTTTGTATTTCAGGCATGTGCCCGCCTGCGGCATCATGCGGCCAGAATATCTTTTTGCGGACACTGATCAAACCGGTGTTTTCCCGATCCGGCCGTCATCTTATCCTGCCATGCGCGGTCAAAAAAGGTACACGCGCGGAACGCGCTTCGCGATGTCGCAGACAAACTCGTAGGGGAACCGGCCGGAAATTTTCCCGAGCTCATCCGCCGTAATCTCATCATCCCCGTCTCTGCCAAGAAGCGTCACCTCGTCGAGAACCTTTACGTCCATTCCCGTCACGTCGGCCATAAACTGATCCATGCAGACTCTGCCCGCGATGACCGCCCTTTTCCCATGAATCAAAACAGAGCCTTTATTGCTGAGGCTGCGCGGATATCCGTCCGCATATCCGACAGGAATTGTCGCGATCGTGGTTTTCTTTTGCGCCGTGAATGTCCCTCCGTAGCTGACTGAAACACCGGGATCTATTTCACGGACGGAAACAACATGAGACTTTAATTCCATGGCCGGACACAGCGGGATCTGCTGTCTGTTCACTTCATCCGACGGATAAATTCCGTAAATACTGATTCCCGCGCGCACAAGATCCATCTGCATCCAGGGAAGATCAATGATCGCGGCGCTGTTCGCGCAGTGGCAGATAACCGGGTGCGGAAGTTTTCCTTTAAGCTTCTGACAGAATTTTGAAAAACGGTCATACTGAAGCAGCGCCGCGGTCTTGTCAGTCTCGTCAGCCTTTGCAAAGTGTGTAAAGACTCCTTCCAGGAAAATTCCGGGAAGCCGGTCAATCTCCGCAATAAGCTTTGCGCTTTCATCCGAGTCGGAAAATCCGATCCGGGACATGCCGGTGTCCACCGCCGCGTGTATCTTTGCGGTTACTCCTGCTTTTTGCGCGGCCCCGGCAAACTGTTCCGCCATTTCCAGAGTAAAAATCGTCGGACGCACCTGATTCTGGACCATCCATTCGTAATCCTGCGCGAATGTATAGCCGAGAATCAGAATCGGCCGGCTGATTCCGGCAGCGCGCAGCTCTCTGGCCTCCGAGACAGCAGCCACCGCAAAGCCTCTGACATACTCCTCCTGCTCCAGCAGCTGCGCGACCTGGATGGCCCCATGACCGTAGGCGTCCGCCTTGATCACCGCGATCATCCCTGTCCCGGGACCAAGCTGCTTTTTCATACTCCGCATATTGAATCTGACTGCGTCCAGATGGATATACGCGGTCAGTCTGCCATGTGAACCCATATCTGTCTCCTCCTTCGCGTTTTGTCACATGTTCACCGGATGCCCTCGGCCTGTTTATTGTCCTGCGCCAGCTTCATCACTTCACCGATCCGGTCGGCGATATCTCCGGCCAGCATTCCGTACGCGCCTTTGTCTCTGGCCGCGAGATCTCCCGCCAGCCCATGAATATAGACGCCGAGGGCTGTCCCCTCAAACAGCGTCATCTTCTGGGCGAGCAGGCCGCAGATCAGTCCGGTAAGGACATCCCCGGAACCTCCCGTGGCCATTCCGCTGTTCCCTGAGGTGTTGACATACAGCCTTGAACCGTCCGTCACGACCGTGCGGGCATCCTTCAATACGCAGATGACATGGTATCTGCGGGCAGTTTCTTCGGCACAGGCGCAGATGTCATTCAGAATATCGGACTTCGGCCTGCCGGAGAATCTTTCCATCTCCCCGATATGCGGGGTCAAAACTACCTTTGCCTCAGTCTGAAAAAGCAGATCCTGGCAAAGAGCAAGTTCATTCAGGCCGTCCGCATCCACAACGAGAGGGGTTCTGCAGCGTTCAAACACGCGGCGGATTATTTTCTGCGTGAGTTTTCCTCGCCCGAGTCCGGGCCCGATGCCGATCACATCCGGCCAGCTAAGAACCTCATCAAGCTTTTCGATAAGGTCTTCCTCGTTCTCCCAGGTGGAAACGACCGCTTCCGGAATGCTGCTCTGAATGATCAGACGGTTTGATTCATGGGTAAAAATCCGCACCAGCCCGCAGCCGCTCCGATATGCGGCCCGCGCGGCTAGAACGGCGGCTCCGCCCATTCCATGACTCCCGGCGACAAGGAGCACCTTCCCGTAAGTGCCTTTGTGGGAGCGGGGATTCCTTGGAGTTACTCTCGACAGATCATCTTCTCCGTATGTAAACGCCGCGGACGCACGGCGCAGCCCGTCTGCTGTGATCCCGATATCTCTGCGAATGACTTTCCCGCAGTATTCGGTTCCGGGATAAAGGATATGTCCAAGCTTCAGATAAGCGAAGGTAACCGTGAGATCAGCCCGCACCGCGGTTCCCATAATTCTGCCGGTATCCGCCTGAATTCCCGAAGGAATATCCACAGCCACACGAAAAGCCTGCTGACGGTTCATCCATTCGATCAGCTCCGCGTATTTTCCCTCCACAGTCCTCGAAAGGCCGACGCCAAAAAGGGCATCTATTATTACAGTATATTCGCGCTCCCTGTAATTGCTGCATGGATTTATGCCGCAGCGGGCACAGATATTTTTCTGCCGGAAGGTCTCCTCTGTCAGGGAAGATTCCCGCCCCTCAAAAGCGACGGTTACGCGGATTCCGCGCTCATCAAGCAGACGGGCAAGCGCAAATCCGTCCCCCCCATTGTTCCCCGCGCCGCAGATGACAAGCACGGAAGACATGTCGCATTTTTCTTTTTCCATTTCCTCCGCGACTGAAAGCGCCGCCCGCTCCATCAGTACCATCGAAGGGATTCCTGTGCTGTGTATCGTATAATCATCGCACTGCTTCATCTGGGCAGCTGTTACCAGAAACTCCATATGTACCTCCCTGTATGAATCTGAGCGCGCAGGCAGCTGACTTCCTTACACGGGCCTGTAATCGGGCAGGAGGCATTTTTCCTCCTGACCGCCGCGCGGCCTGCGTGCTGCTGCGCCAGCAGCTATCTTCCTTACGCAGGCCTGCGCATAGAACAAAGAGGGGCCGGCAGCTCCTACCCGACACTGCCGGCCTTCTGAAACGATATCCCCGCACTGCGATCCCGCATGTACCGGCCGGCAGACCATTTTAAGATCCGGAAGTACCGCCGGCCGCAAAGGAAGGATCCCGCTATAGATCGGTATGATTCAGATTATAGGACAGCTGCATCAGACTCTCAGACAGATGAACATTCTCGACGACTATGCCGCCCGGAACGTTCAGGTCCGTGTGGGCGAAATTCCAGATCGCCTTTATGCCGTTCTCGACCAGAACCGGCAGAACCTCCTCCGCTCCCGCCTTTGGAAGCGTGAGAGCCGCGATCTGAATCTGGTTGTCACGGATAAACTGCGGAAGTTCATCCGTCATTCGTATTTCAATCCCCCGGACCGTCATGCCTTTGAGCCGGGGATTTACATCAAAAATCCCCTTGATCCAGAATCCTCTTTTCTCAAATTTTACGTAGTTGGCAAGCGCCTGCCCAAGATTTCCCGCTCCGATGATCACCATACTGTAAATCTTGTCGAGGCCGAGAATTTTCCCAATTTCCTGATACAGATACTTTACGTTATACCCGTATCCCTGCTGTCCGAACCCCCCGAAGTTATTCAGATCCTGGCGGATCTGTGATGCCGTCACATGCATTATGTTGCTGAGCTCATTCGAGGAAATGCGCTCCACTCTGGCTTCGATCAGATCTCCCAGATATCTGTAATAACGTGGGAGACGCTTGACTACCGCCTTTGAAATTTCATGTTCTTCCACGTTTTCATCTCCACATCCTGTGATGTTTTCATTATATCAAATGTATATTTTTTGTCAATCACCGTCATTGGCAAATCGCACAATATCCGATGGAAACGGACTTGTGTTTTTTCAAAAAAACATTATAATAGGAACAGCTGACGGCAGTTTTCAGCAAAAAACAGAAAAGGAATGGACGATATGATTTTATCTTGTCAGAATATAGCAAAAGCGTTCGGAACCGAGGAAATCATCCGTGACGCATCGTTCCACCTGGAGGAACATGAGAAAGCAGCCATCGTGGGGATCAACGGCGCCGGAAAGACTACGCTTCTGAAGATCATTGTCGGGGAACTTGCTCCGGATGGCGGCAGCGTAACCGTTTCGCGCGGAAAAACTCTCGGATATCTTGAGCAGCATCAGGCAGTTTCTGACGATGCCACAATCTATTCGGTTCTTCTCGAAGAAAAGAGGCATCTCCTCGATATGGAGCAGAAGCTTCGGTCCATGGAATCGGAGATGAAGCGCCTGAAGGGCGGCGCGCTTCAGGATCTGATGAACTCCTACAACCGGATATCGACAGAGTTTGAACGTCAAAACGGCTATTCCATTCAAAGTGAAGTGACCGGAGTTCTCAAAGGACTCGGCTTTGAGGAGCAGGATTTTGACCGGAAGGTACATACCCTTTCCGGCGGTCAGAAAACGCGGGTGGCTCTTGGAAGACTCCTGCTTTCCTCCCCGGATATTCTTCTTCTCGACGAGCCGGTCAACCATCTGGACCTCGCCTCCATCGCGTGGCTGGAAAATTACCTTCTGAATTATAAAGGCGCTGTTCTTGTCGTTGCGCATGACCGGTATTTTCTTAACCGGATTGTGACAAAAATTTTTGAGATCGAGAGGGGAACCGTAACCACATTTACCGGAAATTACAGCGATTATGCCCAGAAAAAAGCGCAGATACGCGAGATTCAGTGGAAGGCATATCTGAACCAGCAGCAGGAGATCCGGCATCAGGAAGCGGTGATCACAAAGCTCCGCTCTTTTAACCGCGAAAAGTCGATCCGCAGGGCGGAGAGCCGCGAGAAAATGCTTGAGAAGATCGAAGTGATCGAAAAACCTGCAGAGCAAAATGACGAGATGCGCCTTACATTCTCCCCTTCCATCGTCAGCGGCAATGATGTACTCACAGTTGACGGCCTTTCCAAAAGCTTTCCCGGAAAGCCGCTTTTTTCGGATCTGAGCTTTACAATCCGCCGCGGAGAAAAGGTAGCTATCATCGGGGACAACGGCACCGGGAAAACCACAATCCTCAAGCTCATCAACGGCCTGATTTCTCCTGACGCAGGGACGATCCAGACCGGGAGCAAGGTCATGATCGGATACTATGATCAGGAGCAGCAGGTGCTTCACATGGAAAAAACGCTGATGGATGAGGTGGCGGATACCTTCCCTGAAATGACAAACACTCAGGTGCGGAACCTGCTTGCCGCCTTTCTTTTCACCGGGGAGGATGTATTTAAACGGGTGAAGGATCTAAGCGGCGGAGAACGCGGCCGTCTCTCTCTCGCAAAGCTGATGCGCTCAAGCGCCAATTTTCTGATCCTTGACGAGCCGACGAACCATCTGGACATCACCTCAAAAGAAATCCTTGAGGAGGCAGTCCGAAATTATACGGGGACGGTTCTCTACGTATCGCACGACCGTTATTTTATCAATCAGACCGCGACGCGGATCCTGGAGCTGAAACACCGGACGCTGATCAATTATATCGGAAATTACGATTATTATCTTGAGAAAGCCGATATACTCGGAAAACTACATGCCCCGGCCAAAGAATCAGAGGAAAAAGAGAGCCGGACCACAGCGAAAGACGACTGGACCCGCAAAAAAGAGGAACAGGCAAGGGAGCGCAGACGTCGGAATGATATCCAAAAGACAGAGGAAAAGATCTCCGAACTTGAGGAACGGGACAGGGAAATTGACACTCTTCTTGCGCTTGAGGAAAATTTTTCCGATGCCCTCCGCTGCGCAGAGCTTGGCCGGGAAAAAGCTTCGATTCTTGAGGAACTGGAGGAGCTGTACGCGCGATGGGAAGCATTGTCAGAGGAATGAGAACGCAGAAAAGCGCAGGAATGTGCCGCGAAAAAGATCCGCCCTGTTCGGGCGGATCTTTTCGCATCCGCAATTTCTATCTGCTGCGGCCGCAGATCACATGGTTCTTGACTCCGTCCACCCAGAGACGGATATCGGATACCTCATACACGCGCAGAATATCTGAGAGCTCCGCATAGTCGGGACAGATCTTCGCAAACAGATTTTCCTGCCCGCAAAAATAATCGCGGTCGTATTTTCTGGTGCGGTAATCTCCAAAGACAGCCCCATAGCAGATGTCGGCTTCCACAAGATCCTGGAACATGTGGCTTCCATAACTGAGTTCCGGCATATATCCGGCCCGCGTGTCGGACACCTCACAGATTGCGCAGAATCCGCAGATATCCACAAAATGAACCGGTACGCCAAGCTCCGGAGACGAGGTCCCGATTCGTCCGGGAACCGTAAGGAGCAGGTTTTTCCCGCTGCTGCTGTAATACTTGTTTACCGCGCCAATGGCGTCGGCGACAACCGGCTTTCTGATATGCTCAAATTCATAATAGGCTTTCGGCTCCACCTGAACGATCACATCAATCGCTTTGTCAACGGATTTTCCCATGGAAGAATCTGTAATATCAAAGAAAATATCCTGATCCTCCAGTTTTGGAAGAACGATCATTCCCCCTTCTTCTCCCACAAACAGCGGACGGCACTGCAGGAGATTCACAACAAAGTCCTCTCCCTTCGCGAGGTTTACCGTATATTCAATGTCCACCGGATTTTCATACGCGTCCTGGAGGCAGTGCAGAATATCCTTCATCATTGACGTGAATCTGCGGTTCGCGAGAAGTCTCTGACAGCTCACAAAATAGACGTCGCGGTACTGTCCGCTCTCCCGCAGGCGGCCTTCGGCATCGCTGTCATGCTCCAGCACGGTGTTCTTATACCAGTTCGGAAGAACCGGAAGCAGATCTTCAAGCTTTACTTCGCAGAACTCATTTTTCATCATGTCAATAACGTCGATCCTGTGCTGCGAGAACCGGTGCTTGTCGGCGATTTTTGTGAGCATCGTGACTTCGGGACGGTCAAGATTTACAAGGCGCGGATAATCATGCTCCGTGCGGTCCACCGCCTTGGTTCCAAGTCCCATAACGATGCGGAGCATTCCGGCGGCCGGATCCATGTCAGGCATCCATTTGTAGGCGCTGTAGCTGTATCCCACCCCGGCGACGCACGGCAGATAATAATTTCCATAGTAGGAGCCGGACACTCTCTGCACCAGGATCGCCATCTGCTCATCGCTGTTGGCAAGTCCTCTCCTTCTGCGGTATTCGAGGGCGGACAGGTCCATCGTACTCGCGTAGACGGTCTTGACCGCCTGTTCAAATGCTTTCATGCGCTCGTCGATATCCCCGCGGTTCGGGCAGAATACCGACTCGTATTTTCCTGCAAAGGCATTTCCAAACCCATCCTCGAGCAGACTGGAGGAGCGCACGATGATCGGATTCTGTCCGAAATACTCCAGCATATTGCGGAACTGTTCCCGGATATTATTCGGAAAACCTCCGTTCAGCAAAGCGGTCTGCAGCTCTCCCGCCGCTTCCATATACCCCTCTTCCGTTTTCTGGCGGATCCTGGTCATCCAGTATCCATTTGACACGATATAGGTGTAAAAGACATCCGAGCCAATGTAGAAGGAGTCGTGCTGCTCCATATGGATCTCACATTCGGGCATTGTCTTTTCCACAATCTTGCGCGCGAGCAGCATTCCGCAGGCTTTTCCTCCGATCGATCCGCTCCCGATCATCCGGTCACGCAGGGCAAAGTAATCATCCGGTTCGAAATACTGTTTCAGCAGGCGCTGCATTTTTCTGTCGTGAGTCATCGTGCTTTCGATGATCATATGCTCCGTTTCTTTTGTGAATGTTCCATTCAGATAATCCATCTTCGCCCGGGACATGAACCGGTCATGACTGTCAAACGACTGATCCTGCGTAAACCGCGAGATTTTCTGAAGCAGATTATAATAACGGCTGGTCTCCACTCCGTCGGTCAGAGGATGAAAACTGCCGGTATCAGGATCGTACGAATGGGCGAGGAACATGGTTGTGGAATACCGGTTCCAGACCTTCAGCGGATGGAGATACAGATTTTTCCCTTCGGAATACACATCGAGCAGAAGCTGCGTTGTATCGCGGATGCGTGCGACGGCATCAAAAGAATGCTTGCCGCGCATCAAGGGGAAAAAGGCCACCGTATCGAGTTGGAACAGATACGGACAGGTCACACGGAAAAAGTTTCCCATCATCAGATCCGTATACCAGACAGATTGCAGCTCCGAGAGACTGTCAAAGACGTAGAATGCGTCATATCCCTCTTTTGTGATCAGATTGTGGATCGCGACCGTGAACTGTTCAAAGCCAAGATCCGGCTCAAACCGATGCACCTTTACCCCGTCCATCTCCGGAAGTATGGGAGGATGCTGCGCAAACCGGATATAATTGAGATTTCTCCCGTCAAGAATCGCCTGTTTCACATATGGCATGACAAAGAAACGGAACTCTTCCAGATCCGATACCTGCCATACCACATTATCGCCGAGCCGGATATAATCGAGGACCTTATCCATACCCGGCAGTCCGCTTTTAATCTTGTCAAATGCTGCCATATTCCTCCGCCTTTCCAGATAAATAAATATTAGACAATTGATTTCTGTATATACATGCCAGAAAAAGGCCGCGCCAAAAAAATTGACGCGGCCTTTCGTATCATTATCTGGATTATCTCACGTTTCTTCCTAACCGTCAAGCCCCTGATCCGCACTGTTTTTATTTATATTTTTTTTATTGGATTTTGTAAAAAAATTGTGATAAAATAAACAAGATACCTTGAATTTCCAATACGGGTTTTCCAAACTGCCGCCGATGTGAATACCTGAAACAGAAAACCGAGGAATGAAAAGAAAAGGAGGCAACTGATTTGAATGAACTTCAATATTCTGAAATCACACCCGAACTGCTCCAGCTGTCAAAGCTCTGCACCAGCGCAAGCGAAATTGATCCGGAGCTGTATTATAAATATGATGTCAAGCGCGGACTGCGGGATCTGAACGGCAAAGGAGTTCTCGCCGGACTTACCGAAATTTCCGAGGTCTGCTCCAAGGAGCTCATTAACGGAAAAGAGGTTCCATGCCGCGGTCAGCTCTATTACCGCGGTCATAACATCCGCGACCTTGTGAAAGGTTTTATTTCCGAGGACCGGTTTGGATATGAGGAAATCGCTTACCTTCTCCTGTTCGGAAAACTTCCGAAAAAAAATCAGCTGGAGGAATTTACAGAGATCCTTGCCCGCTACCGCCAGCAGCTTCCGTCCGGGTTCGTCCGTGACATCATCATGAAGGCTCCAAGCAGTGATATGATGAATACGCTTGCCCGGAGTGTCCTCACCTTGTATTCCTATGATGACCGGGCCGACGATATATCGATTCCCAATGTGCTTCGCCAATGTCTGCAGATGATAAGTATCTTTCCTCTTCTCTCCGTATATGGCTATCAGACGTACCAGCATTATTACAACAATAAAAGTCTCTATATCCATTCACCGCAGGAGGATCTTTCCTTCGCGGAGAATATCCTGCACATACTGCGTCCGGACAGCAGCTATTCCAAGCTTGAGGCGAAGATCCTGGATCTGGCTCTTGTTCTCCACATGGAACATGGAGGAGGAAACAATTCCACGTTTGCAGCGCATGTCATCTCCTCATCCGGCACGGACACATACTCTGTGATGGCGGCATCTCTTGGTTCGCTCAAAGGGCCGCGGCACGGCGGAGCCAACATAAAAGTCGTCAAAATGTTTGAGGACATGAAAGCCAGGATAAAGGACTGGGAGGATGAGGACGAGATCAAAAATTATCTGCGCGCTTTGCTGAACAGGGACGCCTTTGACCATGCGGGACTGATTTACGGGATCGGCCATGCGGTGTATTCTCTTTCGGATCCGCGTGCGGAAATATTCAAGTCGTTTGTCGGCAGGCTGAGCGCGGAAAAGAACCGCGAAAAGGAATTCGCGCTTGCCTGCGCTGTGGAACGGCTTGCCCCTGAAGTGATCGGCGAAGTGCGTAAGATTTACAAAGGCGTCAGCGCAAATGTTGATTTTTACAGCGGCTTTGTCTATGACATGATGGATCTTCCGACGGAATTGTATACGCCGATCTTCGCGATGGCGCGTATCGTCGGCTGGAGCGCGCACAGGATTGAGGAGCTTGCAAATAACGGAAAGATCATCCGTCCGGCTTATATGAACATCTGCGAAAGAGTGAACTATGTTCCGCTTTCACGGAGATAATCCGTCAGCGGCCGGAAATGTTTTCGGCGTGAGAACGGGTGCGGATGCATCCGCTCTCACGCCTTTTTTATTTCTTTTTCGGTCCCCAGTATTTTTCTACTGCCTTTTTTATGGTTACTGCGTACCAGACAAGAAAGATCAAAAAGAGCAGCGTAATTACGAAATACGTATTCTGCGGAAGAATTCCCAGACAGTCAGCCGCAAGTCCGAGAAGTCCGCTCAGCAGACAGATGATGCCAAGCAGCAGAAAACGGGGGGTTATATATTCGATATAGCCGTCCCTGTCAAGACATTTTTCGGGATCAATCCCCTGCGGAAGGAACATGCCGCCTTTGATCTTATGCGTCATCTTCATCTGAAAGCCCGCGAACAGAATGTATCCTCCGAAGGCCGTGATCAGCACATCAAACAGTACGCTCATCGAAGATGTTCCCATGCCAGACTCCTTTCCATGATTAACTGAACTTAAGTTTCCGGAAGTCTCCAAAAAAGCTTTTCCGATGATTTCCCGGACTTATGCGAAAAGGAAACGTTTGACTGCTGCTTCCATTTCGTCCGCGCGGATAACCTGGTCGTGAAGAACCGGAGCTGTGCGGATTTCTTCGATCGCGGCCGGAACCGGAGTCCCGCTGGCAGCGCAGAGACGATCGATCAGTTCGAAATCTCCCAGATCCTTGCAGGAGGAATCGATCGACTGCATGACGCTTCTGGCAAATTTGTACGGACTCGCCGTTGAAACAACGACGGCCGCCGTGTCATCTCCTGTCTCCAGGCGATAGCTGCGGTACACATGGGAGGCAACGGCTGTATGCGTGTCGATCACATAGTGTTCTTTCTCATAAAGCTGTCTGATTTCTTCCGACGTCTGCTCCTCCGTTGCGTATCCGCCGATAAAATCCGAAAGAGCCTGTCTCATCTCTGCCGTGATCTCATAGGATCCGGTCTTTGCCAGGGACTCCATGAAGGAGGAATTCTTCTTCGCGTCCTCGCCTGCAACCCGGTAGATCAGGCGTTCGAGATTGCTGGAGATCAGAATATCCATTGACGGCGAGGAAGTCAGGTGGAATTCTCTGTTCCGGTTATATACTCCGCTCTCAAAAAAGTCAAACAGCACCTTGTTTTCATTGGAGGCGCAGATCAGCTTTGCGATCGGCAGACCCATATTTTTTGCGTAAAACGCAGCAAGTATATTTCCGAAATTTCCTGTCGGCACAACCACATTGATTTTTTCCCCCGCGGAGATTTTTCCCATGGAAAGAAGCCTGCCGTAGGCGTGGACATAATAAACGATCTGCGGCACAAGCCTTCCGATATTGATCGAGTTTGCCGAGGAAAAACAGAATCCCTTCTGCTCAAGCTCCTTTTTCAGTTCCCGGTCTGAAAACAGCTTTTTGACGCCTGTCTGGGCGTCGTCAAAATTACCGCGGATTCCGATCACACAGGTATTGGCTCCCTTCTGGGTCACCATCTGGCGTTCCTGCACCGGACTTACGCCGTCCTTGGGATAAAATACAATAATTTTTGTTCCCGGAACATCAGCAAAGCCTGCCAGAGCGGCCTTCCCGGTATCGCCCGACGTAGCGGTGAGAATTACTATCTCATGCTTCTCCTGATTTTTTGCCGCGGCTGTTGTCATCAGATAAGGAAGAATCGAGAGCGCCATATCCTTAAACGCGATTGTCGGGCCATGAAACAGTTCGAGATAACAGGCATTGTCAGCCTCGGTCAGAGGAGCGATCTCTTCCGTATCAAATTTACTGTCATATGCGCGGCTGATGCAGTAACTGAGCTCCTCCTCTGTATAGTCTGTAAGAAATTTCCGCATGACCGCAAGAGCTGTTTCCTGATAAGTCATGTCCGCGAGCTTTGAAAGCGGAATATCCAGAGCCGGAATCTGCTCCGGAACATACAATCCTCCATCATCAGCCAGACCGTTCAGAATTGCCCGCGATGCCGTCACACGTGTCTGTGTGCTTCTTGTGCTTCTGTACATGATATCCATTTTATTCACCCTTTTCTTTTTGCCTTGTATGCCGGAAGTACTGGCATGTTTCCCATCATAACACATGGAAAGAGCTGTTGCAATAATCGAATGCAGCAGCTCCAGAAAAATTGTCTGTGTTCTCTTGCACGCAGCATGAACACGGCAGATGACTGTCTAATCCGCGAATGTATAGTATTCATGGCCGCCGTATTCGAACAGCTTCACCAGCGAACTGTCGAACCATGCCGCGCTTGACGCCTCCGAAGAATTCCGCGCCAGGAAAAAGAGCGCTCCCTGCGAGCAGTCCTCGCCTGCAAGAACACGGTCAACAGCCTCCACCGTGGAATCCGTGACCACGCAGTCATAAATCCTGCCGTCCTGTGTCGGCTGAAACTGCGCCACTCCGCCCATCTTCTGCCAGATCACATCGGTAATCGTGTCCGGGAAGCGGGAATCGGCCACCCGGTTCAGCACAACGCCGGCAACCATCATTTTGCTTGTGACATCGCCGCCCGTCGCTTCCGCCTCAACAATCCGAAGCAGCGCACCGTACTCCTCCTTTGACATATGGCTGGATTCCACCATCCGAACGGCATAGTACCCGACCTCCGACGCTTTTTTCGTTCCCTTTTCCATCATCATCTGATGGAGAAGCAGTTTCGATGCCCCGTCAAAACCTGCGAGAACAGCCCCTTCGTCATCCGTGACATGATAAAGCCGTATATTTCTTGAATAATCCTCCATACCGGTCACGCTGTTTACGACTCCCATCAGGCCGACCTGAAAATCCTTCTGATATTCGCCCTTTCCTGCTCCTGCATTTACCGCGTATACCTTTCCTCTGCTCCCGGTCCGATATCCGGAAACGGCAAATGCGGCGGCTCCAACCATAATGATACCCGCAGAAATCAGGATAAGCTCTCTTAAATAAAATCTGACGATACGTTGTATAAAATCAGGAAAAGTATCTTTTTTTGGTTTTTTCAGCTTCATCTTATACTCCTGCTTCACGTGTAGGATCATGCGGAAATGTCTCTTATTCAGCATCATTTCTGCAGCAACGTACCTATAGTATATAGAATATACAGTGCTTATGTCAATACGGGCTTTAAATTTTTGTAATATTTTATTTTCAGGACATGGTTCTATTGCAAATTTATGTAATTTTTATACTATATTTTCCTCTTAAATGCAATATTTTTTATATATATTTTCTAATCAAAAAATATATCACTGGCAATATGCACAAATAACAGGATACTACATTTTACGACATTATGAAAATATGCTGTCGATTTTTAATATTTATTTAATATTTTTGCAATGCCTGGGCCTGCGCACAAAATCAGTAAAGACAGGCTGCGCAGCCTGTCTTTATCTGAACATTCCCTGCTATGCCTGCTTTGCATGCGATTCGGACATA
>CANQEC010000002.1 GCA_947594335.1 uncultured Lachnospiraceae bacterium | reverse complement strand
CAGTAAAGACAGGCTGCGCAGCCTGTCTTTATCTGAACATTCCCTGCTATGCCTGCTTTGCATGCGATTCGGACATATGATTGATCGCTGTCAAAAGCGCGTCAATGGAAGCGCGGATGATATCCACATCCAGGCCTGCGCCCCAGTGGATCTTGCCGCTTTTATCACGGATACCGACATACGCGATCGCGCGGGAGCTTGAACTCTGCTCAAGCGCGTGCTCCTCGTACGTTACAAGATCATACTCCAGACGGAAATGACGCTTCATGGCATTGCTGACCGCATTCAGGCGGCCGTTTCCGGAGGCGACGATAACGCTTCTTTTTCCTCCGTATGTGGCGGTCACCTCCGCGATAATACCGTTATGCTGCTTGAAATGGACCTCGTCAATACTGTAAGGCGTTGTAATGTTCTCGAATTTTTCCTTGAACAGCTGGAAGATTTCTTCCGGAGACAGCTCCTTCTGGCGCAGATCGGAAGCATCTTTCGCGATATATCCCATCGCCTCGCGCATTTTCTTGGGAAGCTTCAGGCCGTAATGCTGCTCGAGGATGTAGCCCACGCCGCCCTTGCCTGACTGGCTGTTGATGCGGATGACATCCGCGTCATAGGATCTCCCGATATCGGTGGGATCGATCGGCAGATACGGTACGGTCCAGATCTCGCTGTGATTCTCTTCGCGGTATTTCATTCCCTTTGCGATCGCATCCTGATGGGAACCGGAGAACGCGGCAAATACAAGGGCGCCGCTGTACGGACTCCTCTCATCCACTTTCATGCCCGTATAGCTTTCGTATGATTCAGATACATCCGTCATATTCGTAAAGTCAAGCTTCGGATCCACTCCCTGTGCGTACATGTTCATTGCCAGCGTGACGATGTCAACATTTCCGGTGCGCTCTCCGTTTCCGAACAACGTACCCTCAATACGGTCGGCACCTGCCAGAAGTCCCATCTCCGCGTCGGAGATTCCGCATCCGCGGTCGTTGTGCGGATGAAGGGAGATAATCACATTCTCACGATATTTCAGATGATCATTGACATATTCGATCTGGCTTGCGTATACGTGCGGCATCGACATCTGCACGGTGCTCGGAAGGTTGATGATCGCTTTCCTGTCCGCGGAAGGCTGCCATACGTCAAGAACTGCGTTGCATACGTCAACGGCATAATCGACTTCCGTACCGGTGAAGCTCTCCGGACTGTACTCGAACTGGTAATCTGCGTGAGCCTCCTCGGCCAGCTCCTTCAAAAGCTTTGCACCGTCCACCGCAATCTGAAGAATCTCTTCCTTCGATTTGCGGAACACCTGCTCGCGCTGTGCGAGAGAAGTAGAATTATATACGTGGACGATTGCCTTTTTCGCTCCTTTGAGCGCGTCAAATGTTTTGCGGATGATGTGATCGCGCGCCTGCGTAAGCACCTGGATCGTTACGTCATCCGGAATAAGATTCTGCTCAATCAGCGCGCGCAGGAACTGATATTCCGTTTCGGACGCGGCCGGAAATCCCACCTCGATCTCCTTGAAACCGATTTTTACAAGAAGCTTGAAAAAATTAATCTTCTGTTCCAGGGACATTGGAACCACAAGAGCCTGATTGCCGTCGCGGAGATCAACGCTGCACCAGATCGGGGCGTGATCGACATATTCCTTCTCCGCCCATTTCATGCTGCGGACCGGCGGCATAAAATACTGTCTTGTGTACTTTCTGTAATTCATCATTTTTCTTCTCCCTTTCTCTGCTTTTTTTGAAATTCCGGATTTTTCCTGGATTAAAAAACCGCCCCTGAGGCCAAAGCCAAAGAGACGGAAGATACAAAACCTTTCGCGGTACCACTCTTATTCATGAATACTCACACACTTACAGATACGAAAGACATCCCATACGTCTCCTATATCCTTCCCATATAACGGCGGGATACCGTCTGCGCCTACTCTCTGTTCCAAATACCCCCTTGCCGGATGCGGAACACAATTTGGGGCAGCCGCTCCGGGGCGAGTTCCCACAACCGTCTCTGATATCTCACACCAACCGATACCTCTCTGAAAAAAACCAGCTGAAGTACTATTCCCCTTCAACGCATTTAGCTAAAATTCAATTGCTCATACATTATCATTGAAAACCGTTTTTGTCAATAGAAATTTTTGAATCCGAAAGGTCCGAAGCGCATTTATCCCAGCACTTTTCTGATCGCGGACAGGGAAAACCCTTTTCTCATAAGAAACTGATAAAATTTTTCCCGCTCTTTCCAGTCGGCTTCCTCCGGGCGGTAATGTCTTTTTTCCTGCCAGTACCGGATCTGGTCCTCCTCGTCCGGAAGTCCTGTCTGCTCAAACGCCTTTTCAATATCCTCCGAAGAAACCCCTTTGCCTTTCAGCTCGCTTACAAGCTGCCGCCGGCTGCGGCTGTCCCTGCGGTATTCGATATAGGCCGCCGCGTAGCGGACATCGTCGATATAGTGAAAGCTTTTTACATAGTCAATCGCATAGTCGATCAAAGAATCCGGATACAGGGAATCCCTGAGCTTTTTTCGAAGCTGGGACTCTGTCCGGTCCATCTTCAGCAGATAATACATCGCTCTTTTGCATACTTTTTTCGGAAGCAGCTCGTCCATGATTTCATGGTAGGCTTCTTCCGTTAAAATTACGCCTTTGCGGATGCCGTAACGCTCTGCTTCCGTTTTATTCAGGGGGAAGAATTCTCCCCCCTCGAGATGAACCAGATACCGGGTGGCTGATACTGATTCAAATCTGCTGATCCGATACATCGCTCATTTACTCCATATCCATATCTTTTTCAAGCTGCTCAAAGAGATCGTCCTCCGGATCATCCTCCGGAAATTCCTCCGCCCGGGACTTCTTCCCTCCGGCGGCCGTCTGGCCGGATTCCTGCGCTTCAGGCTCTTCTGACGGAGGAATCAGGCCGTATTTTTGGCGAACCTTCTGTTCCACTTCCTCCATGATCTCCGGGTGTTCCCTGAGATAGATTTTCGCGTTTTCACGTCCCTGACCGATCTTGTTCCCTTCGTATCCGTACCAGGCCCCGCTCTTGTTGATGATATTGTTTGCCGCGGCAAGATCAAGGATATCTCCTTCCCGTGAGATTCCCTTTCCGAACATGATATCAAATTCCGCCTCCTTAAAAGGCGGAGCGATTTTATTCTTCACCACCTTGACCCGCGTGCGGTTGCCGATCACCTCGCCGCTCTGTTTCAAAGACTCCGTTCTTCTGACATCCATGCGGATGGAGGAATAGAATTTCAGCGCGCGTCCGCCGGTAGTGGTTTCAGGATTGCCAAACATGACGCCTACTTTCTCCCTGAGCTGATTGATAAAGATCACGCTGCAGTTTGACTTGCTGATGACGCCGGTAAGCTTGCGGAGGGCCTGGGACATCAGACGGGCATGCAGTCCGACATGGCTGTCTCCCATGTCCCCGTCGATCTCCGCTTTCGGAACAAGAGCCGCCACGGAATCGACAATAATAATATCGACAGCGCCGGAACGGACCATTGTCTCCGTGATCTCAAGCGCCTGTTCCCCGTTATCCGGCTGGGAAATGTAAAGATTGTCAATATCGACGCCGATATTTTTCGCGTAAACCGGGTCGAGCGCGTGCTCCGCGTCGATAAAGCCGGCAATGCCGCCGCGCTTTTGAACCTCCGCTACCATGTGCAGGGCCACCGTCGTCTTTCCGCTTGACTCAGGGCCGTAAATTTCCACAATACGCCCTTTGGGGATCCCTCCAAGGCCAAGCGCTATATCAAGGCTCAGAGAGCCCGTGGGAACTGTTTCCACATTCATATTCGCTTCTGCTCCGAGCTTCATTACGGAACCTTTGCCGAACTGCTTCTCAATCTGTGCGAGGGCAGCTTCCAGTGCCTTCATTTTATCATCCTGTCCCATATTCTGTCTCCTTATATCGAACTTATGTTCGTCTCTTTGATACTATAAACCCGCGGGAAGTGTTTGTCAAGCATATTTGCATCCTGTGGGAATAAAACAATAAGTGCAACCCGAACTGCGTGCCTGGAATCCTGTGACGATCCTCTGCCGGCCAGATCACCCGGCCGGCAGCGACGTAGAAACGATAATTATTGTATACCATTATTTTGTGATTTTGTCAACTAGAAAAGGATTTTCCTCACATCATTAAACATAATGACTACCATCAGAAGCATCAAAAGAAGCAGCCCTGCAAAATGGATCCTGGCCTCCATCTCCTGATTGACTCTCCGCCCTCTTACTGCCTCGAGAATCAGAAAGACAAGCCTGCCCCCGTCAAGGGCCGGGATCGGCAGCAGATTCATAACGCCGAGGTTCGCCGTGAGGAGTATCGCGATATTCAGCATATTCAGCCAGATGTAAAAGAGGCCGGAGGAGCGGCTTTCTTCGTATGTGTCGCCGATCATGTCCACTACCCCCACAGGACCCGACATATCGTCGAGACTTACCCCACCGTGCACAAGCATTCCAAGACTCTGTATCGTGACATCGATCCAGTAATATACCTCATAGGCGCTGTACCGGAGCGTATCAATGGGACCGGTGCGGACCCGGTAATTGCTGCCCGGAATGCCAAAGCGGTAGGCTCCGTCCATGACTGCCGGCGTAATCTTCGTCTCGTAGATTTTTCCGCCGCGCTCATACTCAAAGCGGACGGATCCGCCCTGCCCGAAGTCCTCCTGATGGAACATGACATAGTTGGAGATCTGGCGGTACAGCCGTATACGCTTTCCGTTCATGCGGATGATCCTGTCTCCCGTCTGCAACCCCCCTGCCTGCGCCGGAGAACCTTCGGATACTCCCGGCAGAACGGGCGCGTCATACCCGACATTCCCCACAATAAAAACCGACAGAACAAATGCAAGGATAAAATTGAACAGAGGTCCGGCAGCGATCACAGAGATACGGGCCCATACGGAAGCGTTCCCGAACGTGCCTTCGCCCTCTTCATCGCCGTCCTCGCCGAGCATCATGCAGGATCCGCCGAAAGGCAGCAGCTTCCAGGAGTAACGGGTGCCTCCTTTTGTGAAGCTCAAAAGCCTTGGACCCATGCCGAGGGAAAATTCCACCACGGTGATCCTGTTCATTTTCGCGAGAAGAAAATGCCCGAATTCATGTACGATTATGATCACGCTGAACACCAGCAGCGCAACAATTATATTCAATTTACCACCTGCTTTCAATCATATCATAGACACTTTGCTCTGTTTCCAGAATCTGCCGGATATCGGGATCGCTGACCGAGCGATGAGCGTCCATGCACTCGCGGATGATCCTGTATATATCAGTAAAGCCGATCTCCCTGCGCAGAAATTTGCTCACCGCACGCTCGTTTGCCGCGTTGAATACAGTCGGCATGGAACCGCCAATGCGCGCGGCCTCAACCGCCCAGGAAAGGCCGGGGAACGTTTCCGTGTCGGGTTCTTCGAACGTGATGCTCCCAAGCTTTGCAAAATCAAGTCTGTCCCCCGCCAGATACCGCCGGTCCGGATAGTACAGGGCATACTGGATCGGAAGCTTCATATCGGGAGTTCCAAGCTGAGCGATCACGGCTCCGTCCGCAAATTCCACCATGGAATGGATGACGCTCTGCGGCTGGACGACTACCTGGATCTGATCCAGTTCCACGCCGAACAGCCATCGCGCCTCCATAACTTCAAGTCCCTTGTTTACCAGGGTGGCGGAATCGACGGTAATCTTCTGCCCCATGGACCAGTTCGGATGACGAAGCGCGTCCTCCACCTGCATTTTTTCCAGATCCGCCCATTTTTTCCCGCGGAACGGTCCGCCTGAAGCGGTCAGCAGAAGTTTTGAGATCCGCGAGCGGTTCTCCCCGTTCAGAGACTGAAAAATCGCACTGTGTTCGCTGTCCACCGGCAGAATTTTTACCCCGGCCTCCCTGGCAAGGGGCATGATAATGTGGCCTGCCGTCACCAGCGTTTCCTTGTTCGCAAGCGCGATATCTTTTCCGGCGCGGATCGCGGTCACAGTCGGAACAATCCCGATCATCCCGACTACCGCCGTGACGAGGAGTTCCGATTCTTTGCAGGAAGCGACGGCCTCAAGGCCTTCCATGCCGCATACGATCTCTGTCCCAAGATCCGCCGTCGCCACGCGAAGCTCCTTCGCATCTTTTTCGGACCATACAGCTGCAAGGCGCGGGCGAAATTCCCGGATCTGCTGTTCGAGGAGCCGTATATTGCGGCCTGCGCTGATGGCGGCAACCTTCAGATCTTCGTTCCTGCGGACGATCTCCAGTGTCTGAGTGCCGATGGAACCGGTAGAGCCCAGTATTGAAATTGTTTTCATTGTATTCCTCCTATCTCCTGCAGAAACGGTCCGCTTACAGCAGATACAGCGTCAGGTAGTAGATTACCGGCGCTATAAATATGACGCTGTCAAAACGGTCCATGATTCCGCCGTGGCCCGGGATCAGCGTTCCATAATCCTTTATATCGTAATTTCTCTTGATCGCTGAGGCGGCGAGATCTCCGATCATGGAAAGAAGGCCTCCCGCCGCGCAGATTACCGCAAAGATCAAGATAAGATTTCCTCCTGATGCAACGCGCCCTCTCACCACAGCTCCGTACACTGCTCCCAAAAGAGCGGCGCCAAGGGCACCTCCGACGGCGCCTTCCACCGATTTCTTCGGGCTCAGCTTTGGCGTCATCTTATGCCTGCCGATCAGTTTTCCGACGCAGTAGGCGCAGGTATCACAGCCCCAGGAAGCAAAAAAGACAAGCCATACCAGATAGGCGCCGTGTTCCATACACCTGAGAAGATAAATATACGAGAGCATCACCGCCACATATACCATGGAGAAAAAGGCCGCGGCTATCTGGTGCGCCCGATAACAGGGATACGTAAATACGTAGACAGCCATGATGATGACAAGAGAACCGGTCAGCACCATCATAGTATATGCCTGCGGGTTCAAAAATAACAACGCATAAAAGAGGACTGCCCCCAGATAACCGGCCCCGGAAAGCAGCCAGGTTCCCCTGTTCTCCACCTGGAATACCCGATACAGCTCGTAAATTCCGATTAATGATACGATCATAAGTGTCGCCGCGAGCACCGGCCCCCCGCTTATGATCGTGATAAGCGCGATCGCCACCAGTATGATTCCGCTCCCCAGTCTTGTCCAGAACATGACAAATTTCCTCCTCTGTTTTCAGTTTTCAGTAATTCATTCTGTGATTCCGCCGTAGCGTCTTTCCCGGCTGTTGAATTTCTCGACCGCTTTTATCAGATCCTCTTTTGTAAAAGCGGGCCAGGGCACTTCCGTAAAATAAAACTCTGTATAGGCGAGCTGCCACATCAGATAATTGGACAGACGGAGCTCTCCGCTCGTCCGGATCAGAAGATCCGGATCAGGAACTCCTGCTGTATCAAGATATCCGGAAAAAATATCTTCCGTGATTTCCGAAGGATTCCGTTTCCCGGCCACGCAGTCTGCCGCGAGACGGCGGATGGCCCGTACGATCTCATCTCTGCTTCCATAATTGATCGCAATCTGGAAATTCAGCCCGGTATTCTCCTTTGAGGACTCGACAAGACTGCGGAGACTTTCCTGCAGATCCGGCGCAAGCGCCGAGGGATCTCCGAGCACGCGAACCTTCATATTATTGTCCCGGGCAGTTTTGATACAGGTCTTTGTGTATCTGCGGAAAAGACGCATCAGAGCATCGACCTCATCCTTTGGACGCTTCCAGTTTTCCGTGGAAAACAGATAGACTGTGAGGTATTTGATTCCCATCTTCCAGGCCTCCTCACAGATCACTTCCAGATTCTGCGCTCCTTTCACATGCCCGTAATTGCGCGGCATTCCTTTGCTTTTTGCCCATCGGCCGTTTCCATCCACAATGATCGCAACATGCTGCGGAACTACCATACACACATCCTCCTGTTTTTATAAATCGAGTAGGAGGCGGCTTTTCCTCCTGCTCGTCTGCGCATCCCAGGTGCTGCGTCAGCAGCCGGTTTCCACGCCTGGGCCTGCCGCATATCGCGACACGGAGGGCATTGCCTTTGCAATGCCCTCTCCTGCCTTACACTGTAAGGATTTCCTTTGATTTCTCCTCAACTGCTTTGTCAATATCCTTGATATACCTGTCAGTCATCTTCTGCACTTCATCTTCAAGATCCTTGATCACGTCCTCCGAGACATCGGTCTTTCCAAGCTTTTTCAGATAGTCATTCGCATCGCGGCGGATATTGCGGACAGCCACCTTGCCTGCCTCTCCCTTTTTGCGGACATCCTTCACCAGATCTTTTCTGCGCTCCTCGGTCAGCTCCGGGAATACAAGGCGGATAATCCGTCCGTCGTTTGACGGGTTGATCCCAAGATCCGACATCAGAATCGCCTTCTCAATCTTCTTTACCATACTGGCCTCCCACGGCTGAATCTGAAGGATCCTCGGTTCCGGTACCGTCACATTGCCGACCTGCTGAAGCGGAGTCGGGGTTCCGTAGTAATCCACACGAATCTTGTTCAGAACATTCGGATTCGCGCGGCCTGCGCGGACAGTCGCAAACTCACTGAGCAGATTATTGTAGGTTTTTGTCATCTTCTCCTCAAAAGCTTTAATTCTCTCGTCCATTTCGTCCTCCCATCACACTGTGACGCGGGTACCGTTCAGGTGTCCGCTCACCGTATTTACTATACTGTTTTCTTCATTCAGGGCAAATACAAGCATCGGCATCTTCTGTTCCATACACATGATTGACGCAGTCATGTCCACTACGCCAAGTTTTTTGTCTATGACTTCCTGAATCGAAATTTCCTCGTATTTTTTCGCGTCAGGATTCTCCCTGGGATCGCTGTCATACACACCGTCAACAGCTTTGGCCAGAAGAATGACATCCGCGCCTATCTCGACAGCCCTCAGAACGGTGGCCGTATCCGTAGAAAAATAAGGGTGCCCCGTTCCTCCGGCAAAAAACAGAACCCTGCCCTCTTTAAAGCACTCGTTTACTTTGTCAAGGGAAAACAGCTCCGTAAATGCGCCGCATGAAAACGGTGTCATTATCCGGGTCTGCATACCGGCAGCGCGGAAAATCTCCGAGACATAGATACAGTTCATAACCGTTGCAAGCATTCCGATCTGATCAGCCTTTGAGCGCTCGATATTTTTGCTGGAACGGCCTCTCCAGAAATTCCCGCCGCCGATTACGACGCCTACCTCAATCCCCCGCTCTGCAAGCACTTTTACCTGCCGGGCTACCCGCATGACAGTCGGTTCATCAAAACCTGTCTTCCGGCTTCCTGCCAGTGCTTCTCCGCTCAGCTTCAAAAGAACTCTTTTCATCTTATTCTTCTCCTCGGTCCTATAAATTTGTCCTGCAGAATCTGCGATTCTGGCGTTATTATAGCAATTTTTCTGCGCAAAATCTACAAAAATTTGTCATTATACCGCATTTTTTCTTCTGGTATACCATTCCGACAGTTTCCGCGTCAGAATGCTGAGATAACGGAACGCGGGCTCCGTCAGAAGCGCGAAGATGACAAGCAGCATAAAACTCTTTTCTGAAATGCTTGTGATCGCGAAAATATGGTTCATAAAGATCATACAGTATAAAAGGCCCGCGGCCATACATCCCCAGATCAGCCAGTGATACCGCGTCATGGGGGAAGCAATCTGATATAAGATCATCAGTCCGACGATCGCAAGTACGATCGTTGAGGAGGTGGAGACATCCCCTGCGCCAACCTCAAATTCAATACAGAAAACGTAAAGCGCGCTCACGATCAGAAAATCGGTCAGACCTCCGGGCAGCGCCTTAAACAGGACATTGCTCATGAAATGGCCTCTGATCTGATCCGTATTCTTCTCCTGGGACATCAGAAACGCCGGAATTCCGATCGTAAACATACTGATCAGAGAAATCTGCGACGGTTCCAGCGGATAATTCACCCTGAGCAGGATTGAATAGACGGACAGCAGGATCGAAAAAATATTTTTCACCAGAAACAGACTGGCCGTTCTTTCTATATTATTGACAACGCGTCTCCCCTCGCTGACCACGGATGGCATCCTTGAAAAATCGGATTCAAGAAGAACCAGCTGGGACACCTGCGCGGCCGCATCGCTTCCCGAGGCCATGGCGACACTGCAGTCCGCGTCCTTGAGCGCGAGGACATCGTTCACGCCGTCCCCCGTCATTGCCACGGTGAGCCCGCGTTCCTTAAGGGCATGTACAAGCTGGCGCTTCTGCTCAGGACTCACCCGCCCGAATACCGTATATTTTGCCGCCGCGTCGCGCAGCTCCTGCTCATCTGACCAGCCGGACGCATCCACAAGATTTTCCGCATGGGGAATGCCTGCCTCTTTCGCGATCTCAGAGACTGTCACCGGATTGTCGCCGGAGATAACCTTGACCTCAACCCCCTGGCGCGCAAAATACGCGAATGTCTCTCTCGCATTTTCACGCACGGGATTTGCCAGCATGATCATTGCAAGCGGGACGACCGATCCGGTCAGCGCTTTTCCGTCAAGCAGGCCTTCATATTCTGCAAAGATCAGCACACGGTAGCCCTGCCCCGCATATGTCCCGATACTTTCGGCATATTTATCAAACTGATCCCGCAGTATATTTTCCGGAGCGCCGAGAACATACTGGCCTTCCTCAAACACAGCCGCGCTGTATTTCGTCTCGGAAGAAAAAGGGAAAACCTGCTCGGGCCGTCTTCCGCTTCTCTTTTTAAAATATTCCTTGAGAGCCTTCATTGTGATATTGTCTGTTGCCATGGCCGCGGCAAAATCCCCGATCAGAAGTTCTGTCTGCGCAAGCTCCTCCCCTTCATAAAGAGCCGGAGCGCCGGTTTCATCCGCCTGCCCGTTTTTTGTCCCGGGCACAGGAAGCAGAACCTTTTTTACCGTCATCGTATTTTCCGTGATCGTTCCCGTTTTGTCCACACAGAGCACATTTGCGCGGGCGAGCGTTTCAATGCATTTCATGTTATGGACGAGAACTTTCTGCGCGGCAAGCCTCATCACACTCACGACAAGGGCCGCGCTGGTGAGCAGGTACAGCCCCTCCGGGATCATCCCGATGATGGCGGCCATTGTCGTGACAACACTGTCCCTTACGGATGTTCCGCTGATATAATACTGCTGGCTGAACAGAATGATCCCGATCGGAATGATCAGGATCCCGATCATTTTTACAAGACGGTCCAGCGAGCGCATCATCTCGGAATCTTCCTCATCATTCATGGTTTTGGCCTGAAGAGTCAGCCGTGAGACGTAGGAATCTTTTCCTACCCGGTCCGCCCGCGCCCTGCATTCGCCCGACACGACGAAGCTTCCGGAGAGGAGCATGCTCCCCGCCTTCTTCTCAACAGAATCCGATTCCCCTGTGATCAGCGACTCATTTACCAGCACGGAGCCCGTTTCTATAACGGCGTCAGCCGGAATCTGGTTTCCCGCCTGCAGTACGACGATATCGTCGAGCACCAGATTTTCCGACGGGATCGTGATTCTTTTTCCATCGCGGACCACCGTGTTTCTCGGAGCATTCAGGATGTTCAGTTCATCAAGGATTTTTTTTGCCCGAAGTTCCTGCACAATTCCGACGAGTGTGTTGGCCGCGATCACCGGAACAAAGGTCAGACTGCGGAAGGATCTGACCATACACAGGCAGACCGCAATCAGGAAAAAAATCAGATTAAAATAAGTAAATACGTTGCTGCAGACAATTTCCCGGGTTGTTTTTGAAGGAGAGCCTACTGCCGTATTAACGGCGCCGCTCTTTATACGTTCAGATACCTGAGCCTCTGTCAGGCCTTCCGCTGCGGAGGGAGAATATCTTTTTATCGTCTCAGCCTGCCTGTCTGCGTGAATCGTTTCCGGAGTAATCTTTGCCCGTCTGTATCTGCTGACAATCCCCTTCATGCTTTTCCATAAAGCCTTGTCGTGAGGTCTTTCCCCTCCGTTTTCCTGCATAGCCTCTGTCGCCTCTTTTCCTGTGCCTGCCATATTGACTTTGATCATTCGTTTCGCGCAGCGGGCATCCGTCGTATCCGTATAAGCAAAAATGACAGTATCATTATACCCGCGCTTCCATATTTTATCATAGAACTCCCCCTCTTGTCATCCCCGGAATTTTCTGCTATACTGCACAATAATTCCAGGGGGCGTTTATTCCCCCCCGCAGGCCGCGGACGCGGTCCGCCGCAGATACAAAGGAGGGTTTTGATGTCTTTGCAGATCCCCAAAAAACTGGTGAACGTCATGACATTCTGCTGCCTTATGAAATTTGAAAAAGATTTTGGAAAAAACCGTTCAAAGCTTAAGGAAAAACAGAACAAAAATATCCGCAGGCTGATGAAAGCCGCCTACAAAATACCGTTTTACCGTGAACGCTTCGACAGGGTAAATCTTAAGCCCGAAGATTTTCGGTGCAGCGAGGATCTCGTCCGATTTCCCGTTCTGACAAAAGAGGAGCTCCGCAGCTGGATGAAGGAACTTTATGAGCTGAATCCCGACAGGCGCGATTCCTGGGATGAGACCAGCACCAGCGGTTCTTCCGGAATCCCGCTGAAGCTTTACCAGTCGCAGCGCGAACACGCGGCCGCGAATGCCAGCTGGATCCGCATTCTGATGAGTTTTGGCTATAATCCGTTCTTCGGAAAAATGGTTTCTTTTGAATCAAGCTACCGAAGCGAGGCCAAAAGCCGCGATTCCGTTGTGCAGAAGCTGGGAATTCTGCAGCGCCGCATTCTTTCGGAGAAACGCTGCACGCAGGAAGGGATGCCTGACGTCATCCGGGAACTGAACGAGTACCGCCCGGATCTGATCTGCCTGCGCAAAAACTGCATCGTGCGCATCGCCCTGTACGCGCAGGAACATAATCTTTCGATACACAGGCCAAAATGGTACATACCTGTCAGCGAAATGGTTGACGAAATGACGCAGTCCATCCTGACAAAAACCTTCGGCCCGGGACTTGTTGACGCATACGGCTGCGATGAAACAGGAAGCTGCGTCGTCAAATATCCGGGAAGAAAATATTACGATGTGTGCAGCGACACACATGTTGTAAATATATACGATGAAAACAACCGTCTGGCCGACAATGGGAAAATGATCCTGACGGCTCTGTACAAAACGGATTTTCCGATTATCAATTATGATGTCGGCGACATGGCTTCCTCTTTTACATGCGAGGGGATCCGTTATATCACAAAGATTCACGGGAGACTGAACGATACGGTTCATCACGAGAACGGCAGGGAATCCTCCGTGCTGGAGCTTCGGAAGATCCCGAACGGGATCACCGGAATCGCGCAGTTCCGCTATGTTCAGAACTCTTTTCACGATCTCCGGGTTGAGCTTGTGAGGGATCCGCAGGACTGCACTTACACAGACAGCCAGATCGAGCAGTTTTTCCGGGAACGCATCCGGCAGCTCTACGGGGATGAATTTCGCGTCACCGTTGTGTGGATGGACGTTATCCCTCCGGATCCGAACGGAAAACTGCGCTGTTTTGTGTGCAATGTACAATAAACATTTATGCCTGCAAGCCTGACGCCCCGCTGTTTGCAGCGGGGCCTTTGATATAAAACATCTTTAAATTTAAAAACAGGCGTTCTGTCCCTGCTCCGCAGGGTTTCGCCATGAATGAAAGAAGCTGATATATTGTCTGAGAAACAAAAGAACCAATCCTTAAACAGTCTTGCCATGAGAGCGGGCATCTTCTATATTATCTCGCAGCTCTTTGTCCGGGGAATTTCTTTTCTTACCGCTCCGATATTCTCGCGGCTGCTCTCGAAAACACAGTACTCCGATTTCAGCCGCTATGAATCCTGGCTTCTGATCTTCGCGCCGATCATGTCGCTCTGCCTGTGGCGCAGCGTCGAGCGGGCAAAATATGATGTGAAGGAACGGTTCAATGAGTTTGTATCCAGCGTGCAGACGCTCTCCTATCTTGCAATCACGGCCTTTTTCATTCCGTTCTGGATCTTCCGCGACAGAATCGGTCCGCTGTTCGCCATGAGCGATTCCATGCTTCTTATCGCTTTTCTCTATACCTATGCGCACACCAGCATTTTTTACATGCAGCGCCGGGAAAAACAGATGATGCGGTACAAAGCGAGCACCACGCTGACCGCCTGCACCATGATTCCGGCCACCATATTGTCCGTTGCCCTGGTATACTGGGGAAAAACGCACGGTCACGAAGCAGATCTGATCAGTCTCCGGATTCTTGGCTATCATGTCCCCGTGATCATCGGAGGGTTCCTGGTCGCCGTTCTAATGCTCGTTCAGGGACGGCGCATCGTCCATCTCGGATACTGGAAATATGCGCTCCTCTTCTCCATCCCGCTGATCCCGGAAGTTCTCTCCATCCAGATCATGAACCAGGCCGACAAGCTGATGGTCCGTGAGATGACCGGAGGAAACAACGGCGGCACGATCGCTCTTGCAACCCAGGTCTCCTACATCATCTGGATTATTGAGGATTCCGTCTGGAACGCATGGCTTCCCTGGATGTACGAAAAAATTTCCGCAAAACAGACCGACGGAATTGAGGATTCCTGGACAGTCCTGATGCACGGCTTCGGCGTCTTCTCCTGGCTGCTTGTCGTCCTTGCTCCCGAGATTATTCTGATCCTGGGCGGCAGAAAATACGCGGACGCTGTCTATCTGGTGGCCCCGCTGGTGACAGGCACACTGTTTCGCTTTTACAGCTACAGCTACACCGCGATTCAGAATTACTACAAAAAAACCGGCTTTGTGGCGATGTCCACGTTCTTTGTGATGATCCTGAACGTCATTTTAAACTATGTATGCATCCGCTTCTTCGGCTATCAGGCAGCCGCCTACACAACCGCCTTTTCCTATCTGACGCTTCTGATCATACAGGCGCTGATGGAAAAGCGGCTGACCGGCCGCAAACTGATTCCCCTGCGAAAGACACTGCTGATTTCGGGCGCGTGGTTCCTGCTGTGCATGCTGACCATGCTCTCGTTTGGGGACCCCTTGTGGTTCCGCTGCCTGCTGATCCTCCTTGCGGCGCCGTTTGTCCTGTGGTATTTCCTTCCAAAGATGAAGATGATTCTGGAAATTCTGAAAAAGAAATGATCAGATAAAATCGGGCAGGTGGCGGTTTTTCCGCCTGCGAAAAATTAGACAAAGAGGAGCTGTCGAAAAATATCCAATACGGTTACATATTTCCCGACAGCTCCTCTTTCCATATACAGATGTGCCTCACTCCACCGTTATTCTTATTTTCGAAAGCGCTTCGTCAAGTTTTGCCTCCGCCTCGGCAAGCGTTGTCCCTTTTGTGATCACATGCCCGATCCTGTGCGGACCGACATGAAATTTTTTCACTTCATCTCCTACCTTGTAATCGAACTGCACTTCGCAGATATCTTCATCCGCCTCGTTGTGATTTTCCATGGCTGTGATAATGCCGTCTTTATCGCTGCGCAAAAGCATGCTCGCGTTCGGCACCGCCATCTCCTGCGGAAATTCCACATCCTCGCCGAGCACCGCCAGAATCAGTTTCTCATAATAGTCGAAGCCGTAGTAGATGGATACCAGCTCAGCGAGGCAGGTCGCCCCGGAGCGTCCTCCCAGTTCAAGCACATAGGTCTTGTCATCTTTCAGAATAAAGTCGGCATTGATTGCGCAGTTGTCCAGCTTCATCGCACGGATCGCCGTCTCAAGCTGCTTTTTTGCATCCTCAATGACGCCCTCCGCAAGATCATACGGAGCAAAATGGCCGATCGGAACACCCGTGTCGCCCTGAAATACGTAATCGCCATGCGGCAGAATAAACTTTACTTCCCCGTGATGCACGAAAGCCTGCGCGCCGAATTCCTTCCCTTCGATAAATTCTTCTATAATAAAGTGATCTGTGCGGGTATTTGCTCTGACAATATTCCTGGCATGTTCAAATTCATCAGCCGAATTGACGCGGATGATGCCGCGGCTGCCCGACGTGTCCACAGCCTTGAAGATCAGCGGAAAGTTCAGCCCTTTTGTCTTCTCCTGCATATCATCTTCAAAAGTGACCTCGCAAAATCTCGCCGTGCGCACGCCATACTCCTCGTATTTCTGTTTCATGCGGATCTTGTTGGAGGCAATCTGCGCCGCCTCAAAGCTCAGACCGGTCAGTCCAAGCTCGTCGCAGACTTTTCCGATTGTGACGACCGCAACATCCGTGCCGGCTGTCACGATTCCGTCAATCTGTTCTCTTCTGGCCGCCTCGAGAACCTTCTCATAATCCACCGTATTCTCATAGATCACCTGATCCGCGATGGCAAATCCCGGATAATTGCCCGGAATGCTGACAGCAATCGTCCAGATCCCCATCTCCTTTGCCTTTCTGATCAAAGGCACCTGATAGATGCCTGCCCCCATTATCATCAACTTTTTCATGATCTGTCTTTCTCCTGTACCGTTTCATGCTCATGTACCGCGCGCACTACAAACTGCGGATTATTGCTCATTCCCTGAAAGATTCTTCCCACGTATTCCCCGATCAGTCCCATAAACAGAAGATTTATCCCGGAAAAGAAACAGATCGCCGCCATCGTGGAAGGCCACCCGATCTGCATATACGGGCGGACGATCTTCTGCACCACGACGACAACCGCCCCGATCATGCCGGTCAGCGAGAAGAAATACCCCAGAGACATCGCAAACTTCAGCGGAACAATGGAAAATCCAAGAATATTCGACCAGAGCTGCAGCAGCTTTTTCAGTGTGTAGTTTGAAGTACCGCAGGCCCGGTCAAAGTGTCTGACCGGCACGGAACTGATATTCCGGGTTGTCCTGAGAAAAAGTCCCTGAAGATGAGTATAGGCGCTCTTGTATTCAATCACATAATCCCTCACAAACTTCCGGATCACCCAGAAGCTGGAAGTTTTCATATCCTTCGGCTTCTTGAGAAGGATCCGGACCGTCAGGTGATTTACAAAACTGCCGAAGTTGCGGAAACCGCTGTGCTTTTTTTCAGGGTAGTACGCATAGACAATGTCATACCCTTTATCAAATTCCTCCAGCAGATATCTGAGCTGAGACGGATGTGTCTGCATGTCGTCGTCCATCGCGATAAACACATCCCCCCTCGCATTGTTCAGACCTGCCATGACGGCATTGTGCTGTCCGGCGTTTTTGGCAAGCTCCACAAATCTCACACATTCATAATCCCGAACCAGCGCTAAGAGCTCCGCGGCTGTCGCTCCCCCATCCGGGGAGGCGTCGTCCACCAGAACAAACTCATATTCGTTCCGGTTCAGCTTGTTCAGTTCTTCCATCGTCAGCTCAACAACACTGCGGATTGTATGAGAGGACTTGTAGCATGGAATAATTATCGAAATCATAAGTATATCATCGCTCCTGTCCGGGTATGTTTTTTACTCTTCCTGCCCGGCTTTCTTTATCAAATATCAGCGTGTCTCTGCATCAGATTCCAAGAATCCGTGTCGCGATCTGGAAGTAGATTACCAGAGAAACCGCGTCGACAATTGTCGTGATAAACGGACTTGCCATCACGGCCGGGTCAAATCCGACCCGGTTTGCCAGCATCGGAAGCAGACAGCCCACCATCTTTGCCACAACAACCGTAACGACCATCGTAAGGCAGACAATCAGCGCTACTACCATTGATACGCGGTCGATCAGCAGAAGCTTCCCGAAGTTGACTATGGAGAGCGTCAGGCCGCAGAGCACCGCAACCCGGATCTCTTTCCAGAGTACCCTGAAAATATCGGAAAACTCTACCTCGCCAAGCGAGATGCTTCGAATGATTGTGACAGACGCCTGGCCTCCGGCATTTCCGCCGGTATCCATAAACATGGGAATGTAAGCGTTCAGCACGCTGTAGGTGGCAAGCGCCGTCTCATAGCGGAGAATAATGTTGCTTGTAAATGTCGCAGAAATCATAAGAAACAGAAGCCACGGAATTCTTTTCTTCCAGGTCTCAAATACCGTCGTCTTTGAGTACGGTTTATCCGTGGGCGTGATCGCGGCCATCTTTTCGATATCCTCTGTGGCCTCCTGCTCGATGATATCCATGACGTCATCGACCGTGATAATTCCCACAAGACGGTTCTCGCTGTCAACAACCGGCATCGCGTCAAAGTCGTATTTCTGGAAGGTACGCGCGACCTCCTCCTGATCCATCAGCGTATTGATCGTAATAACGTTCTCTTCCATCAGATCACCGATCTTATCGTCCGGCTTTCCATATAAAAGCATACGCAGAGAGATCGTCCCGGTGATCTTCCGGTACTGATCCGTGACGTAGCACGTGTTGATTGTCTCCCGGTCAGGTCCGATAACCCGGATCTTATCAATTGCCTGCGTCACCGTCTGATTTTCCTTCAGATCGATAAATTCCACCGTCATGATGCTTCCCGCAGAATCCTCCGGATACTGAAGCAGATGGTTGATATCCCTTCTGGTCTCCGGCGTCGTCTGCTGCAGCAGTCTCTTGACGACGTTTGCCGGCATTTCATCCATAAGGTCCGCCGCGTCGTCGGCAAACAGATTTTCAATGATATGCGCTGCCTCATTGTCGGTCAGTGAAGTAAGAATCTCCTGCTCAAGTTCAAGCGGAAGAAACGAAAACACATCCGCCGCGATTGATTTGGGAAGGATCCTGAAAACCTTTACAAGCTCTGCCTTCGGCAGCTCCAGATCCTCCAGCATGGCGGCGATATCCGCCTCGTTCATCTCACTGATCTCACTGCGGATCAAAGCATACTGGTGATTGTCAATATATTCCTGAATTTTTTCCAACATGACAAAAAGACCCCCTTGGTAGTTTTTATGGCGGGCCAGGGCCCGGGAACATCCTGTGAACTGGTATCGTCACATCGCTTGCGCTTCATAAAAACCACCTCCTCTGCCTGTCGGTACAGATCACCGAACAGAAGCCTGTTCCTGCCTGATGACTGTTCTGAATCATTCTATCCCACTTTGGGAACTTTCGCAAGCAAAAGCAGTCAAAAAGACATGTTTATTTTTTTGAAAAAAATGGTTGACTTTTCTGTGATTTCGTTGTATAGTAATACTCGTTCTGAACAAAATATAGTTTATGTTTATGCGCGAGTGGCTCAGAGGTGGAGTATCGCCTTGCCAAGGCGAGGGTCGCGGGTTCGAATCCCGTCTCGCGCTTTTTTTATGCGCAGACCCAGGCATGGAAGTCAGCTGCTGACGCAGCACCTGGGCCGCGCAGACGAGCAGGAGGAACAGCCGCCTCCTGCTCGATCGTATTTTTATTTCATTTTTTTGGAACTTTCTGCAATTTATTATCGTAAATTTCCGGAAGTTGTGGTAGAATAACCCGTGAAAGGTTCTGCCGCCGTATTTTCGGCCGCGCGAACCCGGATTTTGTCACAATAATAAAAAAGGAGGAATTTTTTATGGCATTGGTAACTACTACTGAGATGTTCAAGAAAGCATATGCTGGCGGCTATGCAATCGGCGCATTCAACGTAAACAACATGGAGATCGTACAGGGTATCACAGAGGCAGCTGGCGAGCTTAACTCCCCGCTCATCCTTCAGGTATCCGCAGGCGCGAGAAAATACGCGAATCATACCTACCTTGTAAAACTGGTTGAGGCTGCTCTCATCGAAAACGATATTCCGATCGCTCTGCATCTGGATCACGGCGCTGATTTCGAAATCTGCAAGGCCTGCATCGACGGCGGATTTACTTCTGTCATGATCGACGGGTCCCATCATTCTTTCGAGGACAATATCGCCCTCACAAAGAAAGTTGTCGAGTATGCTCATTCCAAGGGCGTCGTAGTAGAAGGTGAGCTTGGCCAGCTCGCAGGTATTGAGGATGATGTCAACGTATCCGCTGAGGATGCGAAGTACACGCATCCGGATGAAGTAGAGGAATTTGTAAGCCGCACAGGCGTTGACTCCCTGGCTATCGCCATCGGTACAAGCCACGGCGCATTCAAATTCAAACCGGGTCAGAAACCGCAGCTTCGTTTCGACATTCTTGACGAAGTCGCAAGACGCCTTCCGGAGTTCCCGATCGTTCTCCACGGCGCTTCCAGCGTTTCTCAGGAATACGTTAAGATCATTCAGGAGCACGGCGGCAATCTGAAGGATGCCATCGGTATTCCGGAGGACATGCTTCGTCAGGCAGCAAGATCTGCAGTCTGCAAGATCAACATCGACTCCGACCTTCGTCTTGCCATGACGGCCGGTATCCGTCAGGTAATGTGGGAGAACCCGGCCGCATTCGATCCGAGAGAATATCTGAAGGTCGGCCGCGCAAATGTTAAGGCTATCGTTGCTCACAAGATCAAGAACGTACTTGGCAGCGATGGAAAGGCCTGAAAACAGGACGAAATAAAGAACATAACTGAGGCGCCGCATCTGCGGCGCCCCTTTTGTCTTTGCGCAGGTCCAGGCATGGAAACAAGCTGCTGACGCAGCGCCTGGCCGCGCGGCGAGCAGGAGGAAAAACCGCCTCCTGCCCGATCCCGTCCTCTATATCGCCGGGGAATTCCTGTCCTTCCTGACTTCGATCACAAACAGTGTCGTTTTGTTCCGCTCATTGAGAACAAAAGCCTCCCGGATCCTGTATTCCGGGTATTTTTTCACTTCCGCTCTTACATACGACGGTTCCGAGGAATACAGAATCATCACGGCCTCCTCTTTCATAAGCGCCCCCGCATGCTCAAAAAACCTCCTGTACAGTTCTCTGATCCGGTCGGGCGGAACATTCTTTGCCGTCTGCGGAAACTCGGTGATAATTTCATCAAACAGATATTCATGGGTAAATGCAAAAAAATCTCTGTTGATATAATTCACATTCATCCCGGCAGCCGCCGTATTGATCCTGGCTTTCTCGATTGCCTCTCCCGACGTATCTGTTCCGTACATCGTTCTGGCCCTCACAGCATAATTCCGTTCGATCAGCATTGTCCCTGTGCCGCAGAACGGATCGAGAATCTGTGCGTCCTTTTTCAGATACGGAAGAGCGAGCCGCACGGCGAGCGCCGCGTTGACCGGAGACATTGACACGGAAACAGATTCTTTTCTGTAGCGGAAACGGCGGTCTTTTATCGTATAAAATTTTACCATCGGAAGGTATGTCCCGTCTTTTCTCTGCAAAAGCCGTATCTCCAGCTCGTATTCCGAGGCCGTATTGATCCACAGGCCCTTCGATGACCGCTCAAGCGCCTCAGACACTTTTCGTATAAATGCCCCCTTTTTCTCCGGGGCAAGCGTACTCTTAAGTTCAATGCGGTAATAAAACGGCGGCGCGCCCTCGTGCAGCTCCTGAACGAGGGCAGGCAGGCTGCTTTTGGCTAACATTTCCCCGATTTTCTCCGGATCATCCGCGAGGATTCCGATCCCCTCAAGCGGAAAAAGGATTTCACTGTATGTCCGGACGGGAAGAATGTCCCCAAGAGCCGTCTCTTTTATGCGGAGACTCCCCTGCAGAAAAGTTACCTGACCCGCCGGAAACTGCTCCGCTGTTGCCTCTCTCTGACTGCGGTTTACCGTCAAAAGCACCGTTTTTTTACAGTCATATCCGATAAAACGGTGGGGAACCGGACGTTCATACCGCAGGACCATCTGCTGCAGCATGCGGATCTCCTCGTTTCTGTGTTTTTCCCCCTCTGCCTGGGGATCTGCTTCCCGAAGAAATGACAGCCGCTTTTTCAGAGCCGGAAGATACGCCTGATAATCCAGTTCCATCATGGCCTGGAGATAATCGGGGCGCACAAACAAAGTCTTTTCCCTCTTATAGGCGTCAAAAAGAACCGGAAGCAGATCTTCCGATTCCATCTTGCCCAGAATCAGGGCGGCATTTTTTCTGACCTTCGGGTCTTCGTGCTCCAGAAGGAGCGTCAGCTTTGTAAAATCGCCGGCCAGAAGATAAGCAAAACTGCGCCTTTCCTTTTCGTCGGAAAGCGCGCTGCGCAGGGAGATCAGATTCCTGCGCACTTCCTCGCCCCTACATATTTTTTCATAGTAGTTTTTTACCATAAAATCCGCCTTTCAGATATTCATGATCCGCTGTACTGAGCTATGTAATTCATAATGTCATCCTTCATTTCTTCCCATTTATCCTCATGCTCTACATAATACAGAGGACATTCTTTCCCGATCACATCATAATGGCGAATGATATGATCCCTGTCGATCTGATATTCCGCCGCCAGATACGCCGCCAGTTTGACACAGGATTCATAGGTTGCCTCCGTAAAACGTCCTGTCTCATCCATATGGCAGTTCTCGATTGAAATCGACTCGTGATTCATGGAATTGGAGGCATACGCGATTTCTCCCGGCGGTACGCATTCAATAATTTCTCCTTCCAGCCCGACGATAAAATTCGCGCTCATCGAGGTATTCTGCAGATCCTTGAGGCTTTCGAAGTAATCACGATTCTGCTGCGCAGTCGTCTTTGGATTCCCAAGATAGTGAATTACGATGTAATTGATCGCGTCGGTCGCCTCTCCCGGTCTGGAATAGTCATTGATTGTCAAAAGCTGTACATCAATATCCGGCTTCGGTACAGGATTTACATACTCGGGCTCTGGGGGATCGGTTTCGATCTCGATTGTGACAGGCTCCTCAAGAAGGGCATCCACATCAATATCATCCTCCGGAATCATATCCAGCAGAGCCCAGACGGCAAGTCCTGTCAGAATGACAGCCAAAAGCCATACAAATATATGCGCGGAATGAAAATGATGTCTGCCGTTTCCGCTTCTGGTATTTTTCTGATTTCCTTTTTTCATGAACGCTCACACTTTTCTCTGTTAGTTTTCCGCATGACGCGGCACAGTTGTTAGTATACAACAAATATGCGGTTTTGTGTATCCCTTTTTTTAAACAATAATCGAGGAGACGACTTTTTCTCCTGCCCGCTGCGCGGCCTGTGTGCTGCGCCAGCAGCAAATTTCCTTACACAGGCCTGCGCATATGGACAAAATTCCGCCGGGGAGACCCCGGCGGATGCGCATTCTTCAATATGATTACTGTTCAACGCTGTAATTCGGCGCTTCTTTGGTGATGTGGATATCATGCGGATGAGATTCCTTTAACGATGCCGCGGAAATCTTCACAAACCTTCCGTTTTCCTTGAGCTCCTCGACAGTGGCAGTTCCGCAGTAGCCCATTCCGGAACGGACGCCTCCCATAAGCTGGAATACCGTATCTTCCACGCTTCCCTTGTAGGCAACACGTCCCTCCACGCCTTCAGGAACAAGCTTCTTTGCATTTGTCTGGAAATAGCGGTCCTTGCTTCCGTTTTCCATGGCGGCTATCGAACCCATGCCGCGGTATACCTTATACTTTCTTCCCTGGTACAGTTCAAATGTTCCCGGACTCTCATCACAGCCGGCAAGCATGCTTCCCATCATACATACGTTCGCGCCGGCCGCAATCGCCTTTGTGATATCGCCCGAATATTTTATGCCTCCGTCCGCTATGATCGGAATACCGTATTCCTTCGCAGCCTCATAGCAGTTCATCACCGCGGTGATCTGCGGAACGCCGATTCCGGCCACCACGCGGGTTGTGCAGATCGATCCCGGCCCGATACCTACCTTAACCGCGTCGGCTCCTGCCTTGATCAGATCTCTGGTCGCCTCACCCGTCGCCACGTTTCCCGCGATAACCTGAAGATCCGGGAATTTATCCTTGATCATGGTAACACAGCGGATCACATTGGCTGAATGTCCGTGCGCGCTGTCAAGCACGACCACATCCACCTGAGCATCCACGAGAGCCGCTGTACGTTCAAGTACGTTCGCTGTAATGCCTACGCCTGCACCGCAGAGAAGACGGCCTTTCGCGTCTTTTGCTGAATTCGGATACTTGATCTGTTTTTCTATATCTTTAATTGTAATGAGACCCTTCAGATTATATTCATCATCAACGATGGGAAGCTTCTCCTTGCGCGCTTTTGCCAGAATCTTCTTGGCATCCTCAAGCGTGATCCCAACTTTCGCAGTCACCAGACCCTCGCTCGTCATGGAACTGCGGATCTGTTTTGAGAAATCTTCCTCAAACAGAAGATCCCTGTTTGTTATGATGCCGACAAGCCTTCCGTTCTCTGTGATCGGGACACCGGATATGCGGTATTTGCCCATCAGCTCGTCCGCGTCGGCAAGCGTATGCTCCGGTGAGAGGTGAAACGGATCCGTGATAACACCGTTTTCTGAACGCTTAACCTTGTCCACTTCTTCCGCCTGCTGTTCCACAGACATATTTTTGTGAATAATACCGATACCGCCCTGCCGTGCCATTGCGATTGCCATTCTGTGTTCGGTAACAGTATCCATGCCCGCGCTCATCATCGGGATATTCAGCCGGATTGTTTTTGTCAGCCAGGTAGACAGGTCCACCTGATTCGGGATCACCTCTGAGTATGCAGGCACCAACAATACGTCATCAAATGTAATACCTTCGCCTATAATCCTTCCCACGTCATTTCCTCGCTTTCTGATAAATTTTAACTGATTGCTGATAAGGTCTGTTATAAGGTTCTCAAAACAAGCCTGTCTGATGTTTATCTACTCTAACAAATTCAGTTTTCAATGTCAACCGCTGAAATACAAAAAATTACAAAAAGCATGATTTTTCGGAAAATATACAGGAACTGACCGCAGCAGGCGGACAAAACGCATCCGGCAGCGTACGCGTCACATCAGGTTTACCTTGCGCGGAGCAAGTCTGCGCAAATCTCCAAGAACCACTTCGTCAATCTCGACCTTTACCAGCTCCTGCCCCTTTTCCTTGTTCATGACCATGGCGTACACCTTTTTGTCCGGCTGGCCTGATGTAAAATCCTTCACTTTCATGTTGTTTTTGTTCCGGTAGCTGTCGAGCGCGTGGGATTTTTCAGGAGCCAGAATTTCCAGCTCCTCCACATGATACTCCGCGATCCTCTTTCTCTTCTGTCTGGAATAGATCGCGTCTATATCAAGATCGCCGTTCACATACAGATACTCGAACTCAACCTCCAGCTTCGGCATGAGGAAAACGCACGCCGCGATTCCGGCCAGTCCGACCAGCATCAAAGGAAAAAAGATCATGCCGGAAAGAAAACCCAGAACCGTCAGAGCGATCAGGCCGGCTTTTGCCAGCTTATTCTTCAGCGGCGTTTTTCTTGGAACTAAAATTTCTCTGTACAAATCGTTCATTTCTAATCCTCCATTTGTAAATATATCGGGAACGAATCACTTTCGTCCGCCTTGTACCGGCCGGGATCACTCCCTGCTCTCTCCGCCCGGTTACAATCCCAACAGATAATTAATAAACCGGATGCACAATTCCAGATGCTCCGTGCCGGGGATTATTACCGCGTATGCCGCTTCCCCTCCATAAGAATTGCCGCGCGCAAGCACAGGAGAATCCTGGACATTAACGGCGTACCAGCCCGAGCCGCTTCCGGAATCCGGATCTCCAAAAAGGTACTCCTTCCAGGCGTCAAGCTGCTCCTCATCAACCACCGCCGACAGTTCCTGAAACACATCCGAGCCAAAATAACCCTGATAGGCGTCCTCATCGAGAATCATCAGATCAACTTCTCCGGCCGCCAGCAGGGCTGTCAGCTTCATCTGTCCCGCCATTGAGTACTCCGAAACCTCGTCCTGACTGAAACCAAGAGTCGCATCCACGGTGATCTGATCGTTGGAACCGATTCCGCCGATATACTCAGCAAATTCTCCGCTGATCAGATCCGAATCCGTCTCATAGCTGTTACAGTTGACCAGATAGGCGCTGAAGATCCGGTTCAGGCTCATATTATGGACCGCCGTGGCCACAACAGACAGCACCAGGATCACGATCACGACGGCCGCCATCAGCGGTTTGTAATAATCCCAGATATATCCCAGTCTCTGCCTCCATGTGAGCGAAGACAGCTTTTTCAGCTCGTCCCGCACCTTCTCCTTCAAAGACTTTTCATAATCCATAGAATTTGGCTGCTCTCCTTTGTACATAATTCAAAATTCTGACCGCACAAGTTAAAATTCTGTTCAATATTCTAACACAAAAGAGGGTAAACGTCTATCCGTTTACCCCCAGGTTTTCTGTTATTTTTAATTTTCCGCGGTATTCCCAAATCCGGGGACGGACTTTACATCATGCCCATTCCGCCTGCGCCGCCCGCCGGCATCGGAGGAACATCTTCCTTGATGGTTCCGACAACAGATTCCGTCGTAAGAAGTGTGGCCGCCACGCTTGTCGCATTCTGAAGAGCGCTTCTTGTAACCTTGGCCGGATCAAGAATTCCTGCCTTTACCATGTCCACATATTCTTCCTTCAGAGCATCAAAGCCTACGCCTACCTCTGACTCGCGAACCTTGTTTACAATCACGGCTCCCTCAAGACCTGCGTTTGCAGCGATGTGATACAGCGGGGACTCGAGTGCCTTGAGGATGATATTTGCACCGGTCTTCTCGTCTCCCTCCAGATTTGCCGCCATCTTTGCGACTTCCTTCGCCGCATGTACGTACGCGGATCCGCCGCCTGCGATGATACCTTCCTCCACCGCGGCTTTCGTGGCCGCAAGCGCATCCTCCATGCGCAGCTTCGCTTCCTTCATTTCGGTCTCGGTCGCCGCGCCGACACGGATCACAGCAACGCCGCCGGACAGCTTCGCAAGTCTCTCCTGAAGTTTCTCGCGGTCAAATTCGGACTTGGTCTCCTCGATCTCAGCTCTGATCTGGGAAATCCTCTTCTGGATCGCGTCCTTATCGCCCATGCCGTCAACGATGATCGTATTCTCCTTCTGAACCTTCACGGACTTCGCGCGTCCAAGCATGTCCAGAGTCGCTTCCTTGAGATCAAGGCCGACCTCCTCGGAAATCACACGGCCGCCCGTCAGGATCGCGATATCCTCAAGCATGGCCTTTCTTCTGTCGCCATATCCCGGAGCCTTGACACCGACTACCTGGAAGGTGCCGCGCAGTTTGTTCACGATCAGAGTCGTAAGCGCTTCTCCTTCGATATCCTCGGCAATGATCAGCAGCTTCTTGCCGGACTGCACGATCTGCTCAAGAAGCGGAAGGATCTCCTGGATATTGCTAAGCTTCTTATCTGTGATCAGGATGAACGGATCGTCGAGAACCGCTTCCATCTTCTCCATATCAGTTGCCATATAAGCAGAAATATATCCGCGGTCGAACTGCATACCTTCAACCAGATCCAGCTCTGTATGCATGGTCTTTGATTCCTCGATTGTGATAACGCCGTCTCTGGAAACCTTTTCCATCGCATCGGAAACAAGCTCTCCGACCTTGTCATCGCCTGAGGACACAGCCGCGACTCTCGCGATCTGCTCCTTGCCTGTTACGTCCTTGCTCATCGCCTGGATCGCCTCAACAGCCGCATCGGTAGCCTTCTTCATACCCTTGCGCAGAATGATCGGGTTCGCCCCTGCCGCCAGGTTCTTCATGCCCTCATTTACCATTGCCTGAGCCAGAACCGTAGCGGTTGTTGTTCCGTCGCCGGCTACATCGTTCGTCTTGGAAGCGACTTCCTTGATCAGCTGCGCTCCCATGTTTTCAAATGCGTCGGGAAGCTCAATTTCCTTTGCAATCGTCACACCGTCATTCGTGATAAGCGGTGAACCGAACTGTTTGTCAAGAACCACGTTTCTTCCCTTCGGTCCAAGCGTAACACGAACAGTATCCGCCAGTTTATTTACACCGCATTCAAGGGCTGCTCTTGCCTCTGCCCCATATTTGATTTCCTTTGCCATGATTATAACCTCCTGCTCTGTTAGTCTGTCTGTGATTTATTTTTGCGGCCGGAAAAACCGCCGCCATGCATGTCTTTGCCAAATACCGCGGACAATTCCTCATCCCGCGCTTAAAAAAGATCCGGAGCGTTTTCATTTTCGGAGCCGCCCGCAGCGCGGGTGCAGCTGTCTGCTCCGGAAATTATTCTACAACCGCAAGTATGTCAGACTGTCTTACAATGATGTATTCCTCATCGCCAAGCTTAACTTCATTGCCTGAATATTTGGAGTAAATAACCTTATCTCCAACCTTTACCTGCATGGTAACCTCTTTCCCGTCAACCATTCCGCCCGGTCCTACCGCGATCACTTCCGCCTCCTGCGGCTTTTCCTGCGATTTGCTGGTCAGAATAATGCCTGACTTCGTCGTCTCCTCTGCAGCCTGCTGTTTCAGCACAACACGGTCTCCCAACGGTACTAACTTCATATCTGATTCCTCCTTCGATGATTCTGTATCCAATTTGATTTCCGCGGACAGCGAATTATCAGATGCCGCCGGCGTCTGATGGATGCCGCGAAAGCCGCACGCCCCATATTATACGGCGGGGCTGTTGTTTTATTAGCACTCACTTGGTTTGAGTGCTAACTAGCATCCTTATATTAGTTAAAATATGTAAATTATGCAACTTCTATTACTCGTATATATTATGAAATATCTTTGATTTTCTTCTTATATCTCTTGTTTTCTATGTTTATCTTAATTTTTCTCATTATTTTATTTTTTAATGTGCGGGCCCGTGTGCTGCGCCAGCAGCAATTTTCCTTACACGGGCCTGCGCATAAAGAAAATACCCCGGAAAATCCTGCGGCAGGATCTTCCGGGGCATAACAGCTAATTAATATTCTTTTCTTTCCGCAGATGTTCGAGCTCGTCAAACACCACATCATTCAGTACCTTTATGTAGGTTCCCTTCATGCCGGAAGAACGCGATTCAATCACACCGGCACTTTCAAACTTTCGCAGCGCATTGACGATCACCGAACGCGTGATCCCCACACGGTCGGCAATCTTGCTCGCAACAAGAATTCCCTCTGTTCCGTCCAGCTCATCAAAAATATGAATGACAGCCGCCATCTCAGAGAAAGACAAAGTGCTGATCGCCGATTTGACAATCTGAACCTTTCTGTTTTCCTCAGCGTTCTCCTCATTTACCGAGCGCATCATCTCAAGTCCTACAACGGTCGTGCCGTATTCGCTTAATATGATATCGTCAATCTCATACTGACTTCCGTTTTTATACATAAATACAGTTCCAAGGCGCTCTCCCGCGATATCGATCGGATTG
>CANQEC010000001.1 GCA_947594335.1 uncultured Lachnospiraceae bacterium | reverse complement strand
ACTGCGCGCCCGGCGATCTTGTCATCACGATGGGCGCCGGCGATATCGTAAAGGTCGGAGAGGATCTGCTGAAGCGACAGTGAGATGCGCTTTTAGCCGTATCTGCCGAAACGACAGTGACATGCGCGTTTTATCCGGCTCCGCTAAACTGTACAATATGATCTCAGACGCCTCCGGGCAGGATTTCCAAATATCCTCCCGGAGGTTTCTCGTATAGGAAGTTATCTCCCGCAAGACAAAATTTTTTTCTCAACATTTCCCACCTGCTTATCCACCGCATATCCCTTTAAATCCACCGAAAAACACTGCGGAAATGCTGACTTGTTTAAAGTTATCCACATTATCCACAGACTTATGCACATTTTTCTTTCCACATCCTGTGGATTACTTTGTGGATAATCTGATTTACATAATATTCCGACATACTTCCCCTTTTACCGCTGTTTTACGCATCTTTGATTTTTTATTGTCAACTTCTTATCCACATTATCCACAAAAATCCCCGCCGCGAAGGTTCCTGTTCTCTTTTTCTCTGTGATATGTTATACTCATATCCGAAGGTTCCAACCACAGGACCACAAAGACTCTGTCGTTGAATTATGGGAGGCTGATCATGAGATTATATACGACTGCTCCGTCCGGAGCTACCCTGGTTCAGAACACCTTTATTGATCACTATATGCTGCAGGCAAACGGTGAATACGTCAAAGTCTACCTTTATCTGCTGCGCTGCGCGGGAGGAAACATGGAGCTTACTCTCTCCTCCGTCGCGGATGCGCTGGAATACACGGAGAAGGATCTGCGCCGCGCGCTGGCCTACTGGGAAAAAGTAAATCTTCTGCAGATGAACTGCTCCCCTGACGGCACGATCCAGGATATCACATTCGGAGATCCCGCGGTTCTGGAAGCCGCGCCCGCTTCCGCATCTGTCGTCTCTGAAGGACCGCGGGACGCCGGCCGCCCCCAGGTTCCGAACCGGGACCGGATGGACGCGCTCAGGGAAAACGCGGATATCCGGCAGCTCTTTTTTGTCGCGGAACAGTACCTTCAGCGTCCTCTCTCCTCATCCGAGCAGGAGGATCTGCTGTACTACTACGACTCGCTCCACTTCTCCGCCGACCTGATCGAGTATCTGCTGGAATACTGTATCTCCAAAGGTTCTTCCAGCCGCCATTATATGCGCAAGGTGGCGCTCGCCTGGGCGGAGGCGGGGATCACGACGGTCTCACAGGCAAGAGAAGAGACAAATCTGTACAACAAAAATTATTTTTCGATTATGAACGCCTTCGGCATTAAGGGCAGGAATCCCGCCGCGCCGGAAATCAAAACGATGTCCTACTGGCTCAATGAGCTCGGCTACTCGCTCGACATCATCCTGGAAGCCTGCCGCCGCACGATCCTGCAGACGCACCAGCCGAATTTCCAGTACGCGAACAAAATCCTGGAGCTCTGGAAAAAACAGGGAGTCCGGTCATCCGCCGACATCGTAGCGCTTGACAAAAAACATCTGGCGGAACAGAAGGACAAACAGAAGCAGCCCCGGCCAAAGACAGAAAACAACAACCGTTTCAACAATTTCAATCAGCGGGAGTACGATTACAGCCAGCTTGAACGGCGGCTTCTGAATTCCTGAGGAAATGGGAGGATAAAATGGGAATAACCAATTCGCAGTATAATATGATCATGCGCGGCTATGAGCAGCGCCGGCTTGCCAGCCGCCAGCAGCTTGTCGGCCGGCGTGAAGAAATCTACAGCCGTTTTCCTGAATTCGATCAGATCGACCGCGAGATCGCCTCTGCCAGCACCGCCTGCGCGCGGGCCATCCTGGATTCCCCGGCAGGACCGGAACAGAACCACTCTGCAGATGAGGCACATACGTCCAAAGCGGCTGCGGCCACAGACGGGCCAATCGTTCCCGGCGGCGCGGCCGATCCCGCCCCGGACAAACCGCTGGACGGCACAGCCGATCCCGGTTCAAACGAACCGCAGGCCAAAGCGGACGCCGCCTGGCTCGACAAAAAGACCGGAAGGCCTTCAACAAAGGCGCTCCGCGCCCATATCCGCAGCCTGTCCGAAAAGAAAGCGGCTCTGCTCGCGGCGGCAGGTTATCCGAAGGATTATCTGGAACCGCACTTTTCCTGCCCCGACTGCCAGGACACCGGTTATATCGGAACCCGGAAGTGCCACTGTTTCCGGCAGGCCGTCATTGACCTTCTCTACACACAGTCCAACCTGCGGGAATTTCTGGACAAGGAAACGTTTTCCGGCTTTTCGCTTGATTTCTACCCGACCGGTTCCGTTGACCCGGTCACAGGGCTGAACGCGCGGCAGACAGCCAGACGCGTGCTTGACGAGTGCAGAAAATTTGTGGAAAACTTTGATACCTCCTTCGAAAACCTGTTCCTGTACGGGGACACCGGACTCGGAAAGACCTTTCTCTCGCACTGTATCGCGCGGGAACTGCTCGATACGACCCACTCCGTGATCTACTTTTCCGCTTTCCGCCTGTTTGAGCTGTTTGCGGACGCGACCTTTGGACGGAACAGCGACCAGATGTCAGAGGAGCTGGAACAGCACATTTTTGACTGCGATTTTCTGATCATCGACGACCTTGGAACCGAGATGACCAATACTTTTGTATCCTCTCAGCTGTTTCTCGTTCTTAACGAGCGTATCCTGAGGCAAAAGAGTACGCTGATCTCGACCAACCTCGCGCTTGGAACCTTTGCGGACACTTATTCTGAGCGGGTATTTTCCCGGATATCAAGCTCCTACACCATGCTGAAGCTGATCGGGGACGACATCCGCATCCAGAAAAAGCTGAAAAACCGCGGCTATTGACATCGGTCATTTCTGAAATAAATACAATCTGATACTTGACCGGCGACTGATTTATGGTAGAATTGAAATATAGATTTTTTATAGTAATACAGATTAGGCAGTTTGATTATTCTGAAAATGTTTGGTTCCGGGCAGTTTTGTCTGCCGCTTTTTTAGGGAGGATCCTGTATGCAGTCTGCATTCGAACGAAATCTTGAGACAATTCCTGTTGGGGAACTGGGCATCATCGCGCTGAAAAGCTGCGAGACGCTCGGTCAGAAAATCGATGCCCACATCGTTCAGTGGCGCAAAGAACGTGAACATGAACATAAAGACAATCCCCTTCTTCAGACCTACTCCAGAGATACTTATCTGATCGACTCAAAAGTGCCGCGGTTCGGCTCAGGAGAGGCAAAAGGGCTGATCAACAACACAGTCCGCGGCGCTGATCTTTACATTCTGGTGGATGTCTGCAATTACAGCCTGACTTACTCTCTGTTCGGACATACAAACCGCATGTCGCCCGACGATCACTTTCAGGATCTGAAGCGTGTCATCGCGGCCGTCGGGGGAAAGGCGCGGCGGATCAACGTGATCATGCCGTATCTGTACGAGAGCCGCCAGCACAAGCGCACCGGCCGGGAATCTCTCGACTGCGCGCTCGCCCTTCAGGAGCTCGAAAAGATGGGCGTTGACAATATTCTCACCTTCGACGCGCACGACCCGAGAGTCCAGAACGCGATCCCGCTCCACGGCTTTGAGACGATCCAGCCCGTCTATCAGTTTATCAAAGGGCTGTTCCGCGCGGCCCCGGATCTGGAGATCTCTCCGGAACGGCTGATGATCATCAGCCCCGACGAGGGCGCGGCAGGACGCGCGATCTATATGGCCAACGTGCTCGGCGTCGATATGGGCATGTTCTACAAGCGGCGCGATTACACCCGCGTCGTAAACGGGCGGAACCCCATCGTGGCGCATGAATTTCTCGGAGCGGACGTCACCGGCAAGGATGTCGTAATCCTTGATGATATGATCTCTTCCGGCGACAGCATGCTGGAGGTGGCGCTGGAACTCAAGAAGCGCAATGCCGACCGCATTTTCCTCTGCTCGACTTTCGGCCTGTTTACGAACGGACTGGAAAAATTTGACAAGGCCTACATGCAGGGACAATTCTACGCTCTGCTGACGACCAACCTCGTTTACCAGTCGCCGGAGCTTCTGCAGAAGCCCTACTATACAGGCTGCGATCTGAGCAAATACATCGCGCTCCTCATCGATACGCTGAATCACGACGGCTCTGTCAGCAGTCTGCTGAATCCGATCGCGCGCATCAATAATTTCCTTGAAAAGAAAAAACAGAAATAAATTTTCAATCGGGCAGGAGGCGTTTTTCCTCCTGCTCCTTTTTTTGGGATTTATTCCGGACTCGCGAAACCCGCAGGCTTTTACCCCTGCAGCTGCGGCACGCCCTCCCGCAGCATCCGGATCTCTTTTGCATAGCCCGGAAGTTCGTTCGGCGTCTCAAGGCAGAACGGCAGATGCGAAAGCTTCGGATGATGGACCACGCGGCAGAGAGCTTCAAAGCCCAGCGTTCCCTGTCCGATCTTCTCATGACGGTCCTTGTGACTTTCAAACGGATTTTTGCTGTCGTTGACATGGACGGCGCGCAGCCGGTCAAGCCCGATCACGCGGTCAAACTCATCGAGCACGTCATCCAGCTGATTCACAATATCATAGCCCGCGTCGTAGACATGGCAGGTGTCAAGACAGACCCCCATATACTCATCCAGCTTTACACGCTCCAAAATCGCGGCCAGCTCCTCAAAACGGCTGCCCACCTCGCTTCCTTTCCCCGCCATCGTCTCAAGCAGCACGGTCGTATGCTGTCCGGGCGTCAGTATCTCGTTCAGCGCGTCCGCGATCAGATCGATCCCTTTTTCGATTCCCTGCCCCACATGGCTTCCCGGATGAAAATTATAGACATTTCCCGGCAGATATTCCATGCGCCTTAAATCGTCCTTCATCGTCAGAAGCGCAAATTCCCTTGTGTGTTCATCCGCCGAGCACGGATTCAGCGTATACGGAGCATGCGCCACAACTGTGCCGATTCCGTGCTCCGCGGCGTATGCCAGGTACGCTTCCACATCCTTTTCGTTTATTTCCTTTGCCCTGCTCCCCCTGGGATTCCGCGTAAAGAACTGAAACGTGTCCGCTCCGATCGAGACCGCTTCCTTTCCCATGTGCAGAAATCCCCTGGAGGAGGAGAGATGACATCCCAGATATACATGCTCCGACATAAATTCCTCCTCTGCATTTTGTTTCCGTTTACGGCCTTTGTCCTCCTTAAAGCTCCTCCTTTTTCTGTCCGGAAGCGCCGCCCGCGGCTTTTATCTTTTCAAGGATCCTCCTCTCCCTGTCCTGACAGGTAAAGAGGATCACCTGGCGGCCGCTGCGGTACAGCCATCTCAGCACCGCCGCAAGCCGCGCGTCGTCATACATCGCAAACGGTTCGTCAAAGATCAGAGGAAACTGTCTTCCCTTTGCGAACAGTTCCCCCGCCGCGACGCGCAGCGCGAAATAAACCTGCTGCATCGTCCCGAAGCTCAGCTCGCGAAGGTCGAGCACGCGGTCCCGGGACAAAATCCTGATGTCCAGAGATCCGTCCATGGAAACGCCCGTGTATCTTCCCCCGGTGATACAGCCAAATATCTCCGACGTTTTCTGGGCCAGGCCGCCCCCCGATTCCTTAAAAACGGACGCCGACAGATCAGAAATCCGGTCGATCGCCATATTCAGCGCCTCGATCTCGATCGCGCTCCCCTCCGTCTTCACATGATTCTGATAAAGCTCCTCGAGCTCGTTCTGCAGCTGCTGATATTTTTCCTCCTGCCTCTGCAGCTGTTCCCTGACAGCCCCGGACTGTTCTCCCATCTCCTTTGGCCAGTCTTTCGCCTCGTCCTCGTCCCCGGACAAAAGCTTATGCACCGGAAGTATCAGTGCAAGAAACAGCGCCGCGAATATACCGAGAAAAATACGGATCCGCAAAGCGCGGAACAGCCACGCCATCGCGAACGCGGTTAAGGCTGCGGCCGCCAGAAAAACCTCCGTCAGGATCCTGTATTTGGGTGACCTCTCTTTCGGTTCTTCCTCCTGGTTTTCGGTCCCCGGCTCTTCGGACGGACCAGCAGACAGAGCCTCCCCTCTCTCCTTCAGGGAATCAATCTCGCGGCGCACATAATCCGCCTCCGCCTGACGGCGCCCGATCTGCTCCTCCAGCAGCTCCTCCTCCGCTTTTTTCTTCTGCAAAAATTCTTTCTTTTTCTTCTGAAGACTCTGCAAAGCCCGGGAGACATCCGTCTGCATCCCAAGCGCCCTGTCGTAATTTACCAGGAAGCCCCGCAGTTCTTCCGCCAGAGCTTCCTCCGTCTCCACGCGCGCCTGCCGGACAAACAGCGTATTGCAGAAAACCGTCTCATTCATCCATCCAAAAAGCCGCCGGATCTCCTGCTCCCCGTCCGCGGCCCTGGCCGCTTTCGACAGATTGTCCACTGTGCAGGTCTGCTGTTCCCGGTTAAAATTCCGGTCGATCCGATAGGTTTCCCCGCCTTCCAGGATCGTCATGCTCCCCGCAAAATACGATGGATTTTCCCACGGCTGGCGCAGGCTGTACTCATCCGCCTTCGCCTGACGTCCGCGTCCGCGCGGCAGTCCGAAGAACATCGCGCGGATAAACGAATGAATCGTGGTCTTCCCGGTCTCGTTCTTTCCGTATATGATATTGATCCCCGGCTGCAGCGATATCCGATGATCGTCAAATTTTCCGTAGTGTTTCAGATGCAGCTCCCGTATTTCCATAAAACCCCTCCGGCCTCACAATTTTCCGTACAGCAGAGCCTCCAGTCCGTAGCGCAGAGCTTTCTCCTCCACAACTTTGCGCGGTTCCTCCCCAAAGCTCTCAATAAAATCGCCGATCAGCTGACCCCTGTACCGTTCCCTCAGATCCTCAATGTGAAAAGCCGGCGCCGTCATATCCCTGATCTCCACAATCCTGCCGCATTTTTTGTATTCCCGAAGATCGGGGACCAGCTGCGGATCCCTCTGCCCCACAAGACGGATCCTGTACATGTTCTGCTGGCCTTCCTCAAAAACCAGACCGGAAATCTTCTCACGCAGAGAATATACCGTGTCCTCCTCCGTGACCTCCACATCCCTGTGGATATACCTCCGGGAACTCAGGTCAACAAAAGACAGCTTCAGCTTCCTGCGCTGAACCTCCCCCAGAATATAGCCGTGCGGACCGACATCCGCGCAGTCGATCGGCTCAAGCGCTCCCGCATACCGCGCAAATCCCGGAATAAGCTCGCATGGCTTGTGAATATGTCCCAGTGCTATGTAATCGAACCCCGACTCCTCCAGCGCCTTTTTCGACAGCGGAATATGGTTCGCGTCGCCCCCGTGGGCGAGCAGGATCTTGAAATAATCGTTTTTTTCCGCCCGAATGCTGTCATAGAGCGGTTCCGTGATCTCCTGCTGGTGGTAGCTCAGTCCATAGACCTCCGTTTTCAGATCCGGGAAGCGCACCTTCTCGCATTCCTGCGAAAACAGACAGACCACATTCTTTCCCCACCGGAAATCCATCCAGGGGGAAGCCGGCTTCAGATAATCATGATTGCCGGCGATCAGAACGACCAGCGTCCTTTTCAGCGTGGAGAACAGATAGCTGACCTCCTTCAGTTCCCGCGCCGTCGGCTGGCGGTGAAACAGATCCCCCGCGATCAGAAGAAGATCCGCCTGTTTTTCATTTGCCTCCCCGATACATCTGCGGAAGCTTTCCCAGATCTCGCGGCCCCTGTCCTTTGCCCAGGCAAACTCCGCGTCCGGCGCTGCTCCGAGATGTACGTCGGCTATATGCATAAAACGCATCGATATCCCCCTTTTGTCAGGAAAGTATCCGGTATTTTGCGCCGCATGGTCTGCGTTACAGCAGACGATAGCGGACAAGCCCCGCAAGGATCTCCTGTTCCCGCACGGCAGCCGGCGCCCCCGCTCCGTAATTTTGCGGGACCATCGACACAAGACCTTCCCGCTCCTGCTTCACAAACGCCTCATGCGCAAGCACGGCCGCGCTCTTTCTCCCGTCCGCCATCCGCTCCAGCACATACTGGAGAATGTATCCAAGAGCGGCCGTCTGCGTCTCGTCCGTGATCTGCTCCAGATAGCGCAGGTCGATCTCCGAGCGGTCAAGCGAGAGCGTATCCCACCCGTGAACACGCATCTTTTCAATTTTCTTTTTGCGGACCGGATAGCGGATCCACTCTTTTTTCTGCACCGGCTCGTCCGGTATCGCGGCCTGTTCCCGCGCGATTTTTTCCGCTTTTTCCGTCACATCCTTCGCCTCGTAGCAGTCCATCTGCACGACCGTGTCCGCCACAGACAGATATGCTCCGGAGCTTCCCACAACCAGCACCGTCGATATGCCAAATTCCTGATATAAGGCGCGCACCTTCCGGATAAACGGCGTGATCGGTTCCTTCTCATCCGCAACCAGGCGCGCCATCACCTCATCCCTGACCATGAAATTGGTCGCCGAGGTGTCCTCGTCGATCAGAAGCACGCGGCTTTTGCACGCGAGCGCCTCCACCGTGTTCGCAGCCTGGGATGTGCTGCCGCTCGCGTTCTCCGTCCCGAAGCGCACCGTATCCGCGTGGCTGGGAAGATGATCGATAAACAGGGAAATGTCCTCCTGGTGGATACATCTTCCTTCCTCCGCACGGAGCTTGAACGCCGTCTCATCCGTGATCACATACTCCCTGCCGTCGCCGCTGATGTGGTTGTAAACGCCGCGCTCAATGGCCTTGAGCAGCGTGGATTTTCCGTGATAGCCGCCGCCCACGATCACCGTGACGCCGCGGCGGATACCCATTCCCCTCAGCTCGCCTTTGTGCGGCAGCGTCATCGTCACCGCAAGGCTTTCAGGACTTCTGAACTTCACGGCATCTTTCATCGGCCGCTGGGAGATCCCGCTCTCGCGCGGAAGAACCGCCCCGTCCGCCACAAACGAGACGAGACCGCGCTTTTCCAGCTCCTTTCGTATGTACTCCTGATCGTCCGCCAGCTCCACGGCCTTTGTCATCCCGCGCACCAGATCCGGACATACCGCAAACGTCTGATCAGCCGCCTCCGGAAGCACGCGAAACAGAATCTCCTCCAGTTCCCGCGCGGCGATCGTCCGCCCGTAAGCCGGGAAACCAACCTCGATCCTCACCTCTATGACATCGCGCGAGAGCAGAACGGCCGTCCGCTCAAGCACCTCCTGCCCGACCCGGCACGCCGTGATCAGTCCGCTCTTTCCGGAGCCTTTGCGTCCGTCTCCCGCGGATTCACGCAGGCTCCGGTGCAGCCTGCGGAGAAGAAAATCTTCCGCCGCCGCCTTGCGCGCTTTCGTGTTGAAAAACTCTTCCTTTATATTTCCGGCGTTTTTATACAGGAGCCTCACCCGCGACGGCGTCGCGAAGGGATCCCCCTGCACATGATCGATGCTCAGACGGTACGCGCCGAACTCATACATTCCCTCAAGTTCCCGGTACGCCTTGTAGCTTTTATGATCGATCTGCGCAAGATGCCGCTTCAGTTCTTCCTTTGTTTTCATAAATTTCCAGTTCTCCTTTTTGAGTCAATCTCTTTAAAGCTCCTTTAGGGCCCGCGTTTTGCCGCCGGAGCTTTTGCCGTAATTTATTATAACACGGCGATCCTTTTTTGCCATATAAATTTTTCAAACCGTGCAGGAGGAGGCAGCCGCACTATCCCTGCCCCCATCTCAGATAAAAATGCATCAGGCACCCCGCCGTCTTTCCGAGCGCCAGCGCGATCACGAGCCAGCTCATTCCTTTTACGATGCCCATCCTGCGGCAGAATACGGGAAATACGTTGACGACCTCCGCGAGGGCCATGATCCAGCCCCCGACAAACATCCCCATAAACAGTCCGAACAGGATCAGAACGGCCGCGCCGGCAATCCCCGACACAAAGACATGCGGCTTCACATCGAATACCGTCAGCACCGTTCCTGCAATTGTTCCGGCCAGGATCGCGTCCTCATACAGTTCGGCGTGCCTGGCTGTGTGCGTGATCCCGATAAAGCGCGTGATGACGCCGAGGCCGATCATAAGGGCGACAACGCCTCCCGCCACCAGAAAACCGGAGGAAAATCCCACGATCCCAAGAAAAATATGCGCCGCCATCTACACTGTCTCCTTTCGGTTTTCCGACTCAATCAGCGTCGTATCCACATCGTCCTCATAGGTCCGCATCTCGATCTCAAGCGGCGTCGGATCCGCCTTGTCCTTGTTTCTCGCAAAATGATGGAAAAACAGCAGGATCCCAAGCCCGACTCCCACGGAATATGTCACCTCCAGGATCGTAAATCCGTCCGATAACTCCCCGGTAAACTGCTCGTAAAGCTGGCCGAACAGCGTTGTGATCCCGACGTCGTTGTTAAACGCCATGATCGAAAACGCCGCTCCGAAAAAAGAGAGAAAACAGACCAGAATCGTCTTGCACCAGTTCCAGGCGTCCGGCATGACCTGCTCTTTCTCCACGGTAATAATAAAATCCGCTTCCCCCAGATTACTGATCTCCAGATTCGGGTACTCCTGCTGTATCACTTTGATCACGTCAAATACGGAAAACACGTAGCGCCCCGGCCCTCTGATGATCTTGGTGGGAAGGCGCAGTGTTTTCACTTTGTTTTCAACCGCCTTCTGCGCGCAGCAGATATCCGCGATATCCCTCAGATATACCTGATCTCCCTTTGCCTGAACATTTTTATCAATTTTCAGATAAAGTGTCTCCGCGCTCATATCCCTGCTCCTTCCCATTTTCTCTGCAGCACGGCATATTTTTTTGGAAAGCTTCTCTGCAGCGCGGCGTATCCTGCCCAAAAACCTTTCTGTGACGTGGCAAAACGTTCCCCTGAAGTTCCGCGGACCATGGCGTAATGGTCAGGCATCGTTTCGCAGGCGGAAAAGAACTCCCCGTTCTCCCGCTTTGCAAGCACCGTGTCAGCCGTATGCACCTTCGACGTACTGTTTCTGTACCAGGCCGCCCCCGCGCAGAGCGCGAGAAACGCGATCAGTATCAGATATCTCAGCATGAATCTTCTGCTCAAAATATTCACTCCTCTCGGCTTCAAATTCAAAAATGAATCAGCATGTGACGCGGAACTGATCGGGCAGGAGGCGGTTTTTCCTCCTGCTCGTCTGCGCGGTCCGGGTGCTGCGTCAGCAGCTGATTTCCCTGCCCGAGTCTGCACAGAAAAAAACAGCCCCGCAGACACTGCAGCTCTGTTCACAGTATCTGCCGAAGCTGTTCTTTTTATTCTCCTCTATAAGTCCGATCTCATAGCAGAGACCGGCAGGCCGTCTTCAGACCAGGCGGACTCTGCGTGTCCTATCTGATCCTGCGGATCCTGTTTTCCTCAATCTCGATCCGTCCCTGTTTCAGCAGTCTGCCGACTGCCCGCTTAAACGCGTTTTTGCTCAGTCCAAACTCTCTTTTTATAATTTCCGGCGACACCTTATCGTTAAACGGGAGAACTCCTTCAAACTCGTCGATCACCTGCATGATATTCTCCGCGTCCTCGTCGATCTGCAGATAGGCTTTCTCGCGGATGCTCAGATCCAGCTTTCCATCCTCCTTCACGCCGGTCACCCGGGCATGGATGAGATCGCCTGCCTTTATCCCCGTCGGAACCTCCCTCGCCGGGATCAGCGCCGTATATCTGTCGTCCACGGCGACAAACGCGCCGAAATTTCCGCTGATCTCATATACGCGGCCGTCCACCTGATCTCCCGCTTTGTAGGGGGATTTTTTCTCCAGATAATGGTATACCTTCATCGTCGCGCAGAGGCGGCTGCTCTTGTCAATATACAAAGCGGCCAGGCAGCTGTCGCCGGCCTCAAGCTTTGCCGTCTGTTCCCGGAAAGGAAGCAGAAGATCTTTCTCAAGTCCCCAGTCAAGGAATGCCCCGATTTTTGAGATCTCCCGGACTGTAAGTACCGCTGTTTTTCCAAGCGTGAGCGCCGGTTCCCTCGTTGTCGCGATCAGCCTGTCCTTTGAATCCTTATACAGGAATACCTGCAGGACATCGCCCGCCCTGGTTCCTTCCGGCACCTCTTTCCCGGGAAGCAGAACCCTCTCTTTCCCGTCCGGCGCATCCGAGAGGTAAACTCCGAACGTCACCGGCTTTACTACGATCAATTCCTGTTTTTCTCCTAATAACAGCATGGCTTCTCCTTATGGTTTATTTCAGAACCCGCCCGGGGCTTTCACATTAAATATTATGATGAGTAAAGCTTACCACCGCGTACGGCTTTTCATCCAGACCGCACAGGGAAACCAGCGTCTCCCCGTCCGCGGACTGCACCACCGGAACAATCGTGTCATTCACATACGCCTGCTGCCTGTATTCCACACGCAGCCTTGACACACAGACTCCCTCCGGCAGATATTCCTCGGCCATTCTGATGTACTGTCCGTTGTTTACGTGATTGTTCGTGTCGATCTGATACCTGTGAACCTGAAAAGCCTCTTTTTTCTCCCCTCCGGGCGGGATCTGAATCTTCCTTGAAAGATATTCCATCTCCAGCTTTTCATCCTGTCCGTATCCCGATATATGTTCCGGCAGTATCCTGCAGGGTCTCTCCGCTTTTCTGTCCATAAAAACCCAGACACTGTTTGCCTTTGCCAGATACGTCCCGTCCTCGCCGATCAGGGCAAAATTCCTGTATCCAAAAAATCCCTTGAACGCATACGGCGCCGTCCAGATCCGGACGGTATCGCCGAGCACAGGATAGCGCGCTATATCGATCTGCCACGACAGCAGCATCCACGCACAGCCCTGCCCTTCCACAAAATCAATTCCGTGGCCGCACACCTCCGAGTGAAAAGTCGTACAGTCCTGAAAATAATCGACCATAGACACCAGAGTCAGTTTTCTGTCCATGCCGGTCTCGCTGTACCGGATCCTGCTCTCAAATTCATAGCTCATGCTGCAGCCATCCTCTCAGAAAATTTTGTTGGGTCTGCGTGCTGCGCCAGCAGCTGTTTTCCTTATGCAGGCCTGTTATAATCGGGCAGGAGGAGATTTTCCTCCTGTCCGCTGCGCGGCCTGCGTGCTGCGCCAGCAGCTATCTTCCTTACGCAGGCCTGCGCAAAAAAGAGCACCCTCCCGGGTACTCTCTGAGCAGGGCTACAAGGATTCGAACCTTGAAATGACGGAGTCAGAGTCCGTTGCCTTACCGTTTGGCGATAGCCCTTTATTCACACGCAAGAGGAATTATAACCTACCACGGCGAAAATTGCAAGCACTTTTTTTAAATTTTTCAAATTTTTTGAAATCCCCAAATTCCCGGTTCAGGAAACGCGTCCGACATTCGCCTTTGCCTTTCCTTTTGCTCTTCTGCGCGCGAGTTCTTCCTTCCACTCGACCTGATAAACCAGTCCGTGCATAACGACGCTCATCATAGCTCCGCAGACAACATCCACAAGAGAGTGCTGATCCAGAAATACCGTGGATGCACAGATCAGAACCATGATCACAAAGTGAACAGCGATCGTAAGCCTTCTGTGCTTCAGATCCTTAAGACTGCAGACCGCCTGGAATATCATGACTGTGTTCATGACATGAATCGAGGGACAGACATTCGTCGGCGTATCGATCGCGCGGAGATAACTCACCATATTGTAGAGAAATCCTGTCTCGTGTTCACTGTTTGCAAGCCGCAGATTCAGTCCTGTCGGGAATATATAATAAATCCCGAGACAGATCGTGAGGCCTGAAAATACCATCAGGCACAGTTTGGAGTAGTCTTCCCAGCCCCGGCGCAGAAACCAGATGAACACAAGCGGTATATACGCGAACCAGAACACATAAGGAATGATGAATACCTCGCAAAACGGAATCATCTCATCCAGCCTGCAGTGAATGATGTACTTGGGTACGACGTTGGCCTCCAGCCACGCAAACGCCAAAAGATAAAAAACCGTATACAGGATCGCGATCATAACCGGATATTTCCTGAACCAGTTTTTTATCTTTATCAGCTTTTCTTCCAGATTTTCTTCCTTCATTTCATTACTCCCTGGCATTGCTTTTTAAGTTGCATCCTGAAACTTTCCCTTACAGCATACCACATTCTATCACCTTTCTTTCTCTTTGTCATGATATTTCGAATTTTTTAAGAAATTTATTTTTTCGCGTCATATTTTTCTCTTTTTTACGTTATTAACAGATGTCAGGGCAATGATACGTCGTTTCCCCAGCTTCACGGACAGATTTTTTCCTCATACAAATCCGTGAAAACGGCGCAGCTGCCTCCGGGCGGCCGCGGCATCATCAGAAAACATTCTCAGCACGGCGCTGCAGCTTACCTGCTCCCAGTCGTAGTAACCGAGATAAGTCTGATAGCTGCTCCACCAGTAATCCTTCACCTGTGTCACATACCCTTTCGACACAGGAAGCGTGTGGATTGCCCTGCACTGGATTCTGACCTCCTGCTGGGATCTCAGTTTCCTCTTTTGTACGACCGTCAGCTTTTCTCCTGATCCGCGCCCCCCGGCTGGTTTGCGGCCATCAATCTGCCGAAGCGCAAACTCTGAGATAAGCTGACGGATCCCCTTATTAATTTCTGCCTGGGTTTCAGCGCCCAGCATCAGGCAGATCTCCTCGTTTGTGATGCAGAAGGCGTATAGTTCCAGCTCATGCGCCTGCTGAACACCGAGGACAATATCAAGTAACTTTTTCTTGTCCCGTTCATCAGCAAGAACATTAGGACGCCCCTGTAAAACGTAATAATAGAAGGGCAGCTGCCCTGCAAGATGTGCCATAACGGAATCCCCCCTCAAAATGAAACCTGCAAAATATGATTACCTGTACCATCCCCGGTTCATTTAAAGGATAGCATATGTACATATTTTTTTCAACCAAGTGCATCATTTAGTGTCATTTTATTTTATATATTACTGGCACCATTTTGTATACACTTTTTCGCTTCTTTCTGAGGGCAAAAACAGGAGAAAATGCAACGATTTGTTGCGTTTTCTCCTGTATAAGCAAAACCAGACCGCGGCAGGAACGTCTACTGTCCGGCCGCCGTATAGGTCTGTCCAAATTCCGCGCTGTACTCGTTCAGGCGGCCGATAATCCTGTCCGCCTCATCCCCCGATACCGGAGTCGGCTGATAATTATTATACCCGCTTTCTGAACTTACACTGCATGGAACGATGGATATTTCTCCGTTTTCCACCGTCCCGTCCTGGCTTACCGTGAAATTCTGCCGGAATATCATCGTATCCATATCGGACGGCGAACTGTTCCCGCCGAAGCAGAAATTGGCCAGACTGTAAACAATATATTTCTCCTTGTATTTCTCAATTCCCTGAAGCACGTGGGGATGGTGCCCGACAACCAGGTCCGCCCCTCTGTCGATCGCGGTGTGGGCCAGCGTCCGCTGCGTCTCATCAGGCGTCGTCGCCTTCTCGCTGCCCCAGTGGAACGCCACAATCACGATCTTTGCGCCGAGCTGACGCGCCCGCAGGATCGTCTCGGCCACCTGACTCTGCACCTCCAGGCCTATGTCAAGCACATAAATCCCGATAAACGCCACCGGCACGCCGTTGACTTCGCGGATGACGATCTCATCGCCCGTGCAGTAATCGATCCCTGCCTCTTTTAAGGCCTCCTTCGTATCCTCCAGACTCTGTTCCCCATAGTCCCTGCTGTGGTTGTTCGCCAGCGTCACAACTTCCACGGAACCGTCCTTCAGAATCTCCGTGTAGGACGGATCGCCCTTAAACGCAAACTGCTTCTGCTCCCGCGCCGTGGAGTCCGTCAGCGTCCCCTCAAAATTGGCAAATGTCACATCATCATTTTCGAGGATATCCTTTACATTCTGAAAGAAATAAGCGTGGCCGTTCACCGCGTCAAACGCGTCGAAGCTGGTCGTGGTATTAAACGATTCATCCGAGCCAAGCGTACAGTCTCCGATGGCGCTGACAAGAACCGACCGCTCCCTGGAGACTGTGACAGGGCAGACCTGACTTTCCATCCCGTCGGCGCTGACATGGATCTCGGCAGTTCCCTCGCCTTTCGCCGTTACCTTGCCGTTTTCTTCCACGGTCACCACGGAGGTATCCGTCGATTCGAATTTCAGATTCCGAAGCAGCGCTCCTGCCGGCCGGGCCTCCACGCTCAGGCTGCCCGTCTCATCCGGAAACAGGGAGAGCTTCGTCTGTCCCAGCGTAAAAGATTCCGCGTCCTCCAGCGTTGTCACAACCGGCGTGGAGACATTCCCCGCCTTATCCTTCGCAAAGAACCGGTAAGTCATTCCTTTCTCATAGGTAAGCGGCTCCTCGTATTTTTTGTACAGAGGAAGCTGCGGATACCTGCCGGGATCTTCCACAGCATAGTAAATCCCTTCCAGCTGGGAGCGTGTATCCGACGCGGAAAGGGTGATCGTATCCCCGTCCAGTTTCATATCCAGATCCGGCGCATCTCCGTCGATCATCGGAATTTCGGCCCGCGCCGTTTTTTCTCCGTTCTCCGTCGTCACCTGAATCTGGAGACGCCAGTCTCCGGTCTCCCAGGTGACCATGCCGTCCTCGTCCGGCGCACAGGATACGCCGTTAATCATCACGGAAGATACGGTGCCCGACCTGCTTTGGATTTTCAGCTTCACAGGATATGAGGAGACCCAGTCCTGCGGCTCATCCTCCACGGTAACCGTCAGACCTTCTTCCGCCGTCACATTTCTGCTCTTTTGTTTCTGGCTGAAGAAATTCTGAACCGCGGTCACAAGAAAGAACAGGATCAGCAGAATAAACAGCAGAACGATTCCGAGCATTGCCATTTCCCGTTTATGTATGCCGCGCTGCTCCAGGGCGCTGTACGCGTCCCCGAGACGGCTTCGCACCGAGTACAGCAGAGACGATACGCCCTCCGGCAGCCGGCCTGCGCTTTTTCTTCCCCGGCCGGATCTTCCCCGTTTTGCGGGCGGAGTCTTTTTCCCTCTGCTTCTGTTTTCCCCGGGAAGGCGGCCGATCCGCCGCTCTTCCCCCGAGAGCTTCCGTCCCGAATCCTCAGAGCTGCTTTGTTCCTCCCCGGACGGCTCCGGTTCCCTTGAGCTGCTCCGCCTCTCCCCGGATCTTTCCGGTTCCCTTGAACTGCTCTGCCTCTCCCAGGGCATCTCCGGTTCCCTCGGGCTGCTCTGCCTCTCCCGGGACGGCTCCGGTTCCCTTGAGCTGCTCTGCCTTTCTTCGGACGACTCCGGTTCCCGCGAGCTGTTCTGCCCTGGTTCCGATGCCGGTTTTGCAGAGTTTTCAACGTCTTCTATCGTTCCGGAGCTTCCCGCATCTTCCTCGAAATCAAACTCGTCATCCTCGCTGCGCCGCCGCAGAAGAGCTCTTTCCAGGCTTCTCATGTGGGCGCGGTCAAAATTTGCCTTCCCATCCGGCTGTATTTCCGGCTGTATTTCCGGCTGTATCTCCGCTTCCTTTCGCCCGGGTCTTTCATCCTTTGGGAATTTCGGGGATTTGTCCGATTCCTCCGCGCGTTTTTTAGCCCTCTCCCTGCCTTTGGCGGCCGCGCTGCCTGCTTTTTTGCGCAGTTCCCCGAGCATGGAGACTGCTTTTGAGGTGAAGGCCGTCACCGTCTCCCTGCTTTTTAGGAATTCCTCCTCCGTGTTATCCTCTGCCAGCATCCGTTCGAACTCATCATCGTCAAAGTCCTCATCGTCCTGCCAGATATCCGTTTTATCTGATTTTGGGTTTTTCACGGAATCCGCATTGTCCTGATCATCCGGACTATCCTCCTGCGATTCGTCTTCCTCCTCGTCGTCCGGTTCCCAGTTTCGCCAGCGCAGACCGAATATGGTCCTTTTACCGTCATCTTCGGGCTGTTCTTTGTCCTGCGTCCCGGTCTTTTCGTCAGGCCCATCGGATTCGGCTCCGCCGGTTTTTGCGTCGTCTGCCGCTTCCGGCTTTTTGTCCTCCTCTTCGCCCTTTTTTGCAAGTATCTCTTTTGGATCAAACCGGGGCCAGGAAAATTCATCGGCGGCAGCTTCCGGAACCTGTTCTTTTCTCTTCTCTTCCCCCGCGTCTTTTTTATCCTGCGCAGACGATTCCCGGGAACCTTCTTCCTGTTCCTCTTCATCGTCCCAGATTATTTCTTCTTTTTTCTTTCTCTCAGACGTGCGGGAAGATCCTGCCGGTCCCTTGGGACCTGCAGAATCCTGGTTCTTCTTTCTTCGCCTCTCCAACAGCTGTTCTTCTCTTTTCTTCCGCTGTTCTTCCCGTATTTTATCTATGTCCGGATCTTCCCCGTTCTGAACGGCCCGGACAATCTCCATCAGCTCATCGACGCTGCCTGCCGTAATTCTTGTCTTTTTCATTATTTAAAGTATGATACTCCCGACTCAAAAATCCTTAAATCCTGTTCCCCGTAAATATTTACCGCGACGAGATCTCCGCGTCTCTCCGAGTGCGCCATCTTGCCAAGCACGCGTCCGTCCGGACTTGTGATTCCCTCAATCGCAAGGTAAGAACCGTTGATATTCCACTCTTCATCGCTGACACAGATATTTCCGTCCGCATCGCAGTACTGCGTGGCCACCTGACCGTTCGCGAACAGCTTCTGCAGCCACTCCTTGTTCGCCACAAAACGTCCTTCTCCATGGGAAGCCGGATTCGTATAAACCCCTCCTGCCGCGGCGCCCATAAGCCACGGCGACTTTTTGGATACAACCTTCAGATATACCATTTTGGAAATGTGGCGTCCGATCGTATTAAAGGTCAGCGTCGGCGAATCCGCCGTCTGTCCGGCGATCTTTCCGTACGGCACAAGCCCGAGCTTGATCAGCGCCTGGAAGCCGTTGCAGATACCGAGCGCAAGCCCGTCCCGCTCATTCAGCAGCTTTGTGACCGCCTCTTTGATCTTCTCATTCTGGAAGGCCGTCGCAAAGAACTTCGCGGAGCCGTCCGGCTCGTCGCCCGCGGAGAAGCCTCCCGGGAACATGATGATCTGCGCCTGTCCGATCGCCTTCTCAAAGACCTCCACGGAATCGCGGATATCCTCGGCCGTCAGATTGCGGAAGACTTTGACGTCAACCTCAGCGCCCGCGCGCTCAAACGCCTTCGTGCTGTCGTACTCGCAGTTTGTGCCCGGAAATACCGGGATGAATACGCGCGGTTTCGCGACTTTATGTCTGCACACGTACAGCTCCTTCGGGAGATAGCAGCCGTTTTCGCAAGAGCCTGTTCCTTCTTTCCCCGCGAAAATGTACGCCATTGGATCTGCGGTTCCATCCGCCGCGGATTTTCCGTCCGGAGCTGCGCCGGACCCTGCCGCGTTTCCCTCCGTACCAGAACCGCCGCCTGCTGCCGGCTTCCCATCCAGATCAAGTCCGCCGCCAACCGTCGGGATCCCGGAATCCGTGCGGAACACGCGCTCCAGCGTCCCCTTCCACGCCGCAAGCGCCTCATCGATCGGGATCGACATATTCTTATACTCAAATAACCCCTTGTCTGTCACCTCGCCGACCACCGTGTAGGTGACCGCCAGGTTCCCGACCTGTCCGTCCGGCACTTCGGCGACGATATCTCCGAAGCCCGCCGTAAACAAATCGCGCTCATCTATGTTATGCTCAATCTTAAATCCAAGTCCGTTGCCAAACGCCATCTTCGAAACTGCCGCCGCGAGTCCTTTTCCGTCCAGCGCATACGCGGAGATGATCCGGCCCGCAAGGATATCCTCGCGGAACTTCGCGTACTGCTCCATGATCTCATCGTAAACCGGAAGATCATACGCATCCCTCGGCGCTTTCACAAGCACGAGCCTGCTGCCCGGACGCTTGAGCTCCGGCGTGATGATCTCCTTCCCGTCGGCGATATCCACCGCGAAGGATACGAGTGTCGGCGGAACGTCGATCTCGTTGAAACTGCCCGACATGCTGTCCTTGCCGCCGATCGACGGAAGACCGAACCTTATCTGCGCCTCATACGCGCCGAGCAGCGCCGCCACCGGCTGGCTCCAGCGCCGCGGATCCTCGGTCATCCTGCGGAAATACTCCTGGAACGTAAAGCGGATCTTCCGGTAATCTCCGCCGTTTGATACGATCCTCGCCACGGACTCCAGCACCGCGTACTGCGCGCCGTGATACGGGCTCCAGCTCGAGAGGTACGGATCAAAGCCATAGCTCATCATCGTGACCGTGTCCGTCTTTCCTTCCATGACCGGAAGCTTCGCGACCATCGTCTGCGTCTCCGTAAGCTGATATTTCCCGCCGTACGGCATGAACACCGAACCGGCTCCGATCGAACTGTCAAACATCTCGACAAGTCCCTTCTGGGAACAGCAGTTCAGATCAGAGAGCGTCTCCAGCCACTTCGCGCGGACATCCGGCACTTCTTCCCTCACAAAATACTTCTCCGTCTCGGACGGCATATCAACCGCCGCGGACGTCTCCTGATGCGCGCCGTTCGTATCGAGGAACGCACGCGATATATTAACGATCTCCTTATCTCTCCAGAACAGAACCAGCCGCGGTTCTTTTGTCACGACCGCCACCTCGACGGCCTCAAGATTCTCCTCGGCCGCGTAACCCATAAACTCCTTTACGTCCTTCGGATCAACGACGACCGCCATGCGCTCCTGGGATTCGGAGATCGCAAGCTCCGTCCCGTCGAGGCCAGCGTATTTCTTCGGCACCTTGTCCAGATCTATGTGAAGCCCCGGCGCAAGCTCTCCGATCGCCACGGAGACGCCGCCCGCGCCGAAATCGTTGCATTTCTTAATGATCCTGCTGACCTCCTCGCGGCGGAACAGCCTCTGGATCTTGCGCTCCGTCGGCGCGTTGCCTTTCTGCACCTCGGCGCCGCAGACCTCGATCGAGGCCTCCGTGTGTACCTTCGAGGAACCGGTCGCGCCGCCGATGCCGTCGCGTCCCGTTCTTCCGCCAAGCAGGATGATGATATCGCCCGGATCGGAATTCTCGCGGATAACCGCACGTCTCGGAGCCGCACCCATGACCGCGCCGATCTCCATGCGCTTCGCGACATAGGACGGATGATAGATTTCCTTCACATAACCGGTCGCAAGGCCGATCTGGTTGCCATAGGAGCTGTAGCCGTGCGCCGCCTCGCGCACCAGCTTCTTCTGCGGCAGCTTGCCTTTGAGCGTATCCTTAACGGAAACCGTCGGATCCGCCGCGCCGGTCACACGCATGGCCTGGTAAACGTAGGTGCGGCCTGAGAGCGGATCGCGGATCGCGCCGCCAAGACAGGTCGCCGCGCCGCCGAACGGCTCGATCTCGGTCGGATGGTTGTGCGTCTCGTTCTTGAAATTCACAAGCCATTCTTCCGTCTTCCCGTCCACCTCGACCGGAACGACGATGCTGCACGCGTTGATCTCGTCGGACTCCTCCTGATCCTGGAGCTTCCCTTCCTTTTTCAGCTTCTTCATGGCCATCAGCGCGAGATCCATCAGACAGACGAACTTGTCCTTCCGGTCCCCGTAAATCTCCGCGCGGTCAGCCAGGTATTTCTGATAGGTACCTTCAATCGGGGCTCTGTAATAGCCGTCCGCAAATGTCACATCCTTAAGTTCCGTGGAAAATGTCGTGTGACGGCAGTGGTCGCTCCAGTATGTATCAAGCACGCGGATCTCCGTCATCGACGGGTCGCGCTTCTCCTCGTTTTTAAAGTAATTCTGAATATGAAGGAAATCCTTAAACGTCATCGCAAGGTTCAGCGAACGGTACAGCTCCTTAAGTTTTCCTTCTTCCATGCCGGTAAACCCGTCAAAAATGATCACGTCCGCCGGCTCATCAAACTTTGTCACCAGCGTTTCGGGCTTTTCAAAACCGGCCTCTCTCGAATCGACCGGATTGATGCAGTGATTCCGGATCGCCTCAAACTCCTCGTCCGTCACCTCGCCCGAGACCACGTAGGTCGTCGCCGAGCGGATGATCGGCTCCTCATCCTCCTTCAGAAAGCGCACGCACTGCACCGCGGAATCCGCGCGCTGGTCAAACTGTCCCGGCAGGTACTCGACCGCAAACGCCCGGTCTTTCTCTCCCATCGGGAACGTCTCCTCATATAAATCATCGACAGGCGGCTCCGCAAACACTGTGCGGCAGGCAGCCTGGTAAACCTCATCTGAAATATTCTCAACATCATAACGAATCAGTACGCGAATCTGTGAAAGACCATTCACGCCAAGATAGCTCTTCACTTCGTGCGTCAGCCCTTTCGCTGCGACCGCAAAGTCAGACTTCTTCTCCACATATACTCTTCTCACATTACTCATTCAAGAACCTCCCGTTATCCGTTTTCGTTTATAAGGCAGTATTGATCTTTGTCTGCACGCAACAATTTTAACATACACAATAAGATATGACAAGTTTTTACTCAGTGTTTTTCCTGTCTGGTTCGGGCCAGATATGCCGCTCTTCCCGTCTCGTACAGGTTGTTTCCCTCGCAGTCGATGATCACAACCAGCGGCATGTTTTCAACATACAGGCGGCGCAGCGCCTCCGCCTGGAGATCCTCGTAAGCGATCAGCTCGCATTTTTTGATGCAGCGGGCCAGCAGCGCGCCCGCCCCTCCGATCGCCCCAAAATAGACGCCTTTGTATTTTTTCATCGCCTCGACGACTTCAGGAAGGCGCGCACCCTTCCCGATCATTCCGCGGGCCCCGACGGACATCATCGTCGGCGCATAGGCATCCATCCGTCCGCTCGTCGTAGGCCCTGCCGAGCCGATGACCTGTCTCGGCTTTGCCGGGGACGGGCCGACATAGTAGATCGTCGCGTCCCTGGGATCAAACGGAAGCTCTTCGCCGCGCGCGAGTGCCTCGCACATTCTCTTATGCCCCGCATCGCGCGACGTATAGATTTCGCCGGTCAGATAAACCGTATCGCCGGCGTGCAGCGTTTCTGCCAGCTCTTTTGTGAGCGGCAGCGTGATATATTTATCCATAAGGATCCTCCCGTCTTCCTCTGATATCTTCAGATAATTTCTGTCTTATGCCGCGTCACATGGCAGCTGATATTGACCGCGCAGGGCATCCCGGCGATATGCGTCGGCATCGTCTCAATGTTGAGGCCGATCGCCGTCGTCCTGCCGCCGAACCCCTGCGGGCCGATGCCAAGCTGATTGATCTTTTCAAGCATCTCCTTTTCAAGATCCGCATAAAACGGATCCGGATTTTCGGAATCCACAGGCCGCATCAGCGCCTTTTTTGCCAGCAGGGCCGCCTTGTCAAACGTGCCGCCGATGCCGACTCCGACCACCATCGGAGGACAGGGGTTCGGTCCCGCCGTCTCCACTGTCTCCAGGATAAAATCTTTGATCCCCTGCAGCCCGGCGGACGGTTTGAGCATGTGGATCGCGCTCATGTTCTCGCTTCCAAAGCCCTTCGGTCCGACCGTCACCTTAATCTGCTCTCCCGGCACAATCTCCGTGTAAAGCATCGCCGGCGTATTGTCCCCGGTATTGCCGCGCCGCACGGGATCTGCCACAACGGATTTGCGCAGATATCCCTTTTCATACCCGCGCCGCACGCCCTCATCCACGGCTTCCCTCAGGTCCCCGCCTGCAATATGTACGTCCTGCCCGATTTCCAGAAACACGCAGGCCATTCCCGTATCCTGGCAGACGGGCATCTGCTGGTTCTGCGCGATCTCAAAATTCTCAATAATCTGATCCAGAACATTCTGCGCGACCGGCCAGTCCTCCCGCGCGCGGCAGCTGCGGATCGCGCATTTGATATCCTCCGGCAGATATTCGTTCGCCTCGATACACAGCCGCTCCACCGTTTCCGTAATTACCTCTGCCAAAATCTCCCTCAAAATGATTCTCCCCCTTTCGCATTGTTTTCAAAAACACTGTCCCCAGTGCGCGGCTCAGCGAAATTCCTTGTACGTTTTTCCGTTTTTCAAAGTGGTCTTTCCTTTGTATTTTGCAAGTTCACTTACCGTAACGAGCTGATATCCCTTTTTGATCAGAGCCGGGATAATTTTCTCTGCGGCGACCACAGAGGAATAATGAATGTCATGCATCAGGACGATGTCTCCGCTTTTTACGTGCTTCACCACCGCGTCGACCGTATGCTGCGGATTGCCCAGATACATGTAATCCTTCGTGTCGATCGACCAGTAAATGGAAGGCTTCTCGATGACGGACAATACCGTTTTGCTGAACGCCCCGTCCCCGTAAGGAAGCCTCACCAGCGTCGGAGTCTCCCCGCATGCCTTCTTAATATTCGCGCTTGTCTTCGACAGCTGCGACTTGATCGACGCCTTGGAGAGCTTTGTCAAAAACGGGTGATCATACGTGTGATTCCCAAGCTCGCAGCCGTAATTTGCCATGAGCTTCACAGCCTTCGGGTAGAGCGGGACGCGGGATCCCACCATGAAAAAGGTTGCTTTTACATTATACTTCTTCAGGCATTTCAGCAGTCTTTCCGTATACTTCCCTGGGCCGTCGTCAAAAGTCAGGGCAACCATCGGTTTGGACGGATTGATGACTTTGCCAAGCCAGGACGGCTTATAGACTCCTTCCTCGTCAAAATGGTACGTCTTCTTCCCGATCTTGACTGTCCCCGTCACCCTGGCGCCTTTTTTGTCCAGGTAATATTTTTTGTCGCCCACCTTCACCCATTTGGATTTCTGCAGCACGCCTGAGGCGTTGAGATAATAATAGCTGCTTCCCTTTTTCACCCACTTGGAAACCGCCATCTTCCCTGTTTTGGAATCAAAATAATACCGTTTCCCGTCAATGGTGCGCCAGCCTGTCCGCATCGCGCCCCTGGTCTGGGAAAAGAAATATACCGCTTTCCCGATTTTGCAGAAGCCTCTTGCCAGTTTGCCGCTGCTTTTTTTCAGGTAGTACGTTTCCCCGTCCATTTTCAGCCAGCCCTTATGAAGCTTCCCGTTCTTGTCCATATAATAGCGTTCCCCGTTAAAGGAAATCCAGCCGGTCGTGCGGCATCCTTCGGCATCCAGATAATACACGCTGTCGTTCAGAGTGATCCATCTGTCCGCGACCGGTTCCCCTTCCGCGGGGCTGAAATAAAAGCGGCCGTCCTTTTTCACCCATTTTCCGGCCCGCTCCTCCGCCTTCGTCACATTCTTCAGTTCATATGGCTTTGCCTTCGTCACAGACGCCTGTGCGGAGATGGACGGAAACATCATCAGTACCGCCAGAACAAACAGCCCCGCGATAATTTTGCGCGCTCTTTTCATAGTCTCTCTTCTCCCTCTTTATGCATTGTATCCTTTGCAGAGAATATATCAGACGAAATTTGAATCCCGCCGCTGACGCGGCATCGCTCACCGTCCAAAAGCGGGCATATCCCGGCCTGATATACAAATACTGATCTCTGCTGATCAACCACATTATAAAAGATTTGAACAGGAAATACAATGCCGTTCGTCCGGGTTGAATAATTTTTTGATGCCTGGGCCTGCGCACCTTTTACCGTCCTGCCTCCCGCAGCTTTTTCAGAATTCTTTTCTCCGCGCGCGATACCTGCACCTGCGTCATGCCGAGCCGCCCGGCCACCTGTACCTGCGTCTGATCCTCAAAATAGCGCAGCCGGATGATCTCCTGCTCCTTCTCTTCCAGAAGCTCCAGCAGCTGGGCCAGCAGCATGCGGTTTAAAAGCTCCTCATTTCTGTCCTGACGATCCGGCAGCCTGTCTCCCAGAAGGACCGGCGTTCCGTCTCCGCTGTAGACGGTCTGGCTGAAGGATTCCACGTCAGCGACCGCCTCCATCGCAAGCACAAGATCCTCCACGCAGATCCCTGTCTCCCGGGAGATTTCCTCCATCGTCGGCTCCGTTCCTGTCTTCTTCTCCAGCAGTTCCCGCGCGCGGTAAGCCTTCGCGGCAGATTCCCTGAGCATGCGGCTGACATGGATCATTCCGTCGTTATCCCGCAGATATCTTTTGATCTCACCTGTTATCATCGGCACAGCGTATGTCGAAAAGCGCACGTCAAACCCGCTGTTGAAATTGTCAATCGCCTTCAGCAGTCCGATACAGCCGATCTGTATCAGATCCTCCTTCTCGCAGCCTCTTCCCTGGAAGCGCCGGACGATCGCGAACACCAGCCCCATGTTTTCTTCCACGATCTGTTCTCTGGCATCTTTATCCCCTTCGTGTACACGCTGAATCAACGCAAGGGTATGTTCCATCCGCCAGATCACTGCCTTTCATATTTGTTTTGTTCTCTTGTGATATGCTTTGTCATTGTCACACATGTCCCGCGTCCCGGCTCAGACTCCACCCTGAGAGAATCCATAAAGGCTTCCATAAAGGCAAATCCCATGCCCGCGCGGTCGCATTCCGCCTTCGTCGTAAACATCGGCTCCATCGCGCGCTTTATATCCGCAATTCCCCTGCCCGTATCCCTGACGGCGACTGTCAGGAGATCTCCCTCGATCCAGGATTCGATCTCAATCTTGCGCACATCGCCCTCATACGCGTGGATGATCGCGTTTGTTACAGCCTCCGATACGGCGGTTTTTACATCCGCCACCTCCTCAAGCGTCGGATTCAGCTGCGTCATAAACGCCGCGACCGCAACCCGCGCAAACCCCTCGTTGCATGAGCGGCTGTCAAATTCCAGTTTCATCTCGTTTCGCTGCATATCCTTTTCCCCTCCATTTCCTCACAGCCTCCCGCCTGACGCGGCATGACCCTTAATGTCCGGCAGGGCAGATCCCCGGCCTGCCCGCAGATTCCGTCCGCCGCGCCGTCCGCCATAAAAAACGGTATTTCCCACGGGAGCGTTCACCGCCCGCGCGAACCGGAGAGCTCTGTATCCTGCGCCCCCGGCGCCTCATCACAGATATCGATCAGCTTGCAGATTCCCGACATCTTCAGAATCCTGCGCATCCTGTCGTTCACATGCACCGCGGTCACATCCCCGCCCATAAAGCGCATTATTTTGTACCGCCCCATGATCATTCCGATCCCCGAGCTGTCCATGAAAACAGTCTTTTCAAAATCGAATACCATCCGGCGGATCAGCCTTTTCTTCAGAAGCCTGTCCGCCTCCTTTCGCAGCTCCTCCGCATTGTGATGATCAATCTCCGGCGGCAGCTTCACAAACAATGTTGTCCCGCGCACGTCAAAACATTCCATATCCGCATCCTCCCTTGCTTTGTCTGCTTCTCATTCCCGCTGTACGTGCGGCCCTGCATACGAAAAAACAGGGACACGGTACCTCTTTATCTCTGGTATCGTGCCCCTGCTTTGAAGTTTCCCGCAAAATTTCCTGCCCGCCAAAATCAGGGTTTCATTTTTACAATGCGTCACTGCTGCTGACCCGGCAGCATATTTCCATACATATCGTACATCAGTCCTGTGTTCGGATCCGTCCACGCGACATCCGACATATCCCAGGTTCCGTCCCCGTATCCGCTTCCCGTATTCTGTCCGCCTGTTCCGTCCCCGGTCCCGGCATCTCCCGGCGAAGGATTTTCTCCTCCGCCTGTCCCGACGCCTTCCGGCGAAGGGTTCTCTCCTTCTCCGCCCGACGGAACGGGCTGCTGCGGGGCATCGGCTCCGAGTCCGCTCATGGCCGCCGCGTCCGCGTCCTGCGGCGCCGCGCCGGAAGAACCCGCGGAAATCCCCCACGTATCGAGATACTGTTTCGCCAGCTTTCCGTACTCGGACTGCGGATAATATTCCGCGACCTGGCCGAACACCTCAGCCGCCTTCGACTGATTGCCCAGATTATAATAAGCGTATGCCAGATACCAGAGCGCGTCCCTGTGCTTGTCCTGCTGTCTCTGCGGATCCGCTTCCACTGCCGCCGTAAGCTGCGTCACCGCGGAATTGTAGTCGTTCTGGGCGTAAGCCGTCGTCCCCGAATTAAAATACTGCAGGAACAAATTGCTCTGCACCGCGCCCAGCAGACTGTTGTACAGCGTCAGCGCGTTGTCCTCAAACGCTTCCCCGTCCAGACTGGTCACCATCCCGGCCGCGGTCGATTCATCCCCTGTGATAAAGGTATTGGCGACGGCCAGAAGATCATCGTAGCTCTTCGCCCTGTCATTGGCGTCGTCGCGCTCCTGATTCGCGTCGTCCACCTGCTGCAGATACCCGGAGATCTCGTCCTCCAGTTCCTGCACCCGCACCGATTCGGACGCGAGCTTTGTATTTGCGTCATTTACCATGCGGTTTGCCGCGTCATTCGTATTCTGCCTGCTTGCCGGCACGATCAGAAACCATACGACGGCTCCTCCGAGAAGCATGCCCAGAATGATATTGATAAACGTCGCAATCGTGGAGCTGTCCCGGAACGTGGTCGGCTGAATGATCATCTCCGTGCCGCTCATATAGCGCAGCGTACCGGAAACCTCCTCCTCTTCCTTCTCGGGGTGGCGCCGGCGCTTCTCGAGGTTCGTGCCCTTTCCGGTCGCCTCCTCTATCTCCTGCAGATAACGAAGCGTCGTCGTATTTGTCTTGTCAATGTAAGCCGCTTTCTTAAGAAGCTTCCGGGCGCGCTCGTACTCCTGCCTTTTCATATACAAAAGCGCCAGAAGCTGGTACGCCTTGACAAACTTCGGATTCTGGCTGATCACCTTTTTGAGCTGGATGATCGCCATATCCTCATTGTCCTGGCGGCAGTAGAGCACCGACTGGTTGTACTTGCGTATCGTCTGATTGATCAGATCCAGCTTGTTTTTATTCGACTGGAGCAGATCAAGATAATGATCCGCCAGGTTGTCGGTCTGCTTCATGTTTTTGCTGACAACCCATTCGCAGAGAGCGGAAACCACCTCCCCGGTCTCCATGTAGCACAGACCGAGCAGATTCCTCGCGTCGATATTCTCTTTATTAAATTTCAGGCTTCTCTTCAGAGCCGCGATCGCCCCCTCAACATCGCGGACCCTGGCCTTTTCCAGCCCTTCATTGTACAGAAGATTGGATACTCTCACAATACGCTTCTGGAGCGTAATGTCAGCGCCGCACCCCGTACAGTAATCAATCGCAGAAAGAGGGGTATTACAGTAAATACATCTCATCCGATCCCTTTCCCCTGCCTTCTGTTTTTCTTTTCCTCTTTGATCATCTCCTTGAGGATATCCGTGACATCTGTAAAGTCACGGCTGTAGATCGCGTCTTCCGCCTCGTTCACATCCATGCTCGGATGGAATTTTTTCAGTTCTTCTTCGTAATTAATCATCCGTACCCCTCTTACCCTTCTATACTTTGACTGAGTAGGAGGCGGCTTTTCCTCCTGCTCGTCTGCGCGGCCCATGTGCTGCGCCAGCAGCCGGTTTCCTTACACGAGCCTGTGCATGAATGGATCAGAACATGCCGCGCGGTTCCCCCGCCGCATCCGGTCACAGTTCACGCGCGCATGACCGCTTTCAGTTCCCCGACCAGATACAGCGATCCGGCGCAGAACAGCATTCCGTCCCCGCGCCCCGCAAGCGCCGCCTCAAAAGCTTCCTTTACAGACGCGTACGCTTCCACAGGCGCGTCCGTGTACTTTCGGAATACGCCGGCAAGCTGCCCGGCCGGCACAGCACGCACCCCTCCGACCTGTGTCACCGTTATGCGGGAAAAATGTGCCTCCTCGCAGATCTCGCGTATCATCTTCTCATACTCCTTATCCGCCACCGCGGAAAACAGCAGCGAGACATCCCTGCGCTCCTGCACACCGGCCACCGTGCGGATAAACTCACGGATTCCGTCCGCGTTGTGCGCGCCGTCCAGCACGACACCCGGCATCACCGTCTCCATCCGGCCCTGCCACCTCGTCGCGCAGATCGCTTCGGCTATCTCCTTATCGCTGACTTTTCTGCCCGGATCGACCGCGCGCATGGCCATCACCGCGAGCGAACTGTTCACCAGCTGATACTCCGCAAGATAAGGAACCGTGATCTTCACGGAAGAATCCCGGCTTTGTCCTCTTTCATCATCATACTTGTAATTCAGGATAAAATCAATGCTTTTATCCGTTTTATCCAGTATTTCCGTCATCCCGGCATAATAGGGATACGCCTTCGCATGCTTTTTCGCGGCCTCGTCCAGGATCACGCGCTCCGCCTCCGGCACGCGCCCGTCGTAGACGACAGGCACTCCTTCCTTGATGATCCCTGCCTTTTCCCGGGCAATCTCTCCGACCGTATTCCCGAGATACTCCATATGGTCCATGCTGATGCTGGTGAGAACCGTCACGATCGGATGCTCGACCAGATTTGTGGCGTCGAGCCTGCCGCCAAGTCCTGTCTCCATCACCAGATATTCCACCTTCTCCTGCTCAAAGATCAGAAGTCCCACGCCAAACAGCAGCTCAAAATAGGCCGGATGCGCATATCCGTCCGCGATCATCTCATCCACCGTCTGCTTTACGCGGGTGAACGCATCCGCGAAGACTTCATGCCGCACCTGTTCCCCGTTAATCTGGAAGCGCTCCGTGATCTCAACCAGATGCGGCGACGTAAACAGGCCTGTCCGCTTTTCCGCCCTTGTCAAAATCGAGGAGAGGAACGCGCAGACCGATCCCTTTCCGTTCGTCCCCGCGACATGGATCACCTTCATCTTCCGTTCCGGATGCCCGAGTCTTCTGACCATCTCAAGCGTATTTTCCGGCTTGTTCTTTTTTGTAAATTTCGGTATATCTTCAATATAAGCGACTGCTTCCGTATAATTCATGATTTTTCCCGCTTTCCGCTGTATTTCCGGCTCTGCGTCCGCATCCGGAGGTCTTCTTTTTCTGTTCCTCCCATCCGCCACGCTGCCGTTCTGCTTCGTGCCCATCAGGCAGGCTACCTTAGTATATAACAGCAGTACAGCCTGATTCAAGCCTATTTTTTCGCAATATCTGTTCTGATTCGGCATTGATTTCCTTTATTTTCCTGCGGATTTGGTATAATTCCTTAAATTTCGGCTAACCAGACGATTCCTGTGGACACGTTATTTTCAAAGTGATATACTGAGATCGTGATTTATCGGACACCTTTCGATAAATTAAATTTTACAAAGAAGAGAGGGTAAGATTATGAAAAAGAAGGTATTGTTTTGTCTCGCGGCACTCGGAGCGGCATCCATGCTTTTCGGCTTTGACAGCGCCGAGACGGCTGAGAGCGTGCTGGAAAAAATGCAGACTGCCGGTGTAGAGAACCCCCCGGCCGCGGCGGATGTAAATGTGGATATGAATCTGGATGCTTCCGTTGATATCGGAGACGGCACGACATCCTCCTCGATCGGCATCGGGGCTTCCGGTAATTATGATATGTCCATAAACGTGGATCCTCTGGGAATGTCCATGGACGGCAAGCTTGACATGTCGTTTCTGGGACAGAGCCAGTCCCTGATCATGAAGCTGTACGGCGTTGACGCCGGGGACGGCACATTTGATACTTATATATACACGGAGGATTCTGTTTCCGGCGAAGAAGGGACATGGGAACACGGATCATCCGACAGCTCTATTTTGGATCTGGAGGATCTTCTGGCGAAAGGTGCGGATATCGATTTCTCCGAGTGGGGTCTCGACTTTGAGCTTGCTCCCGAAGCCGCCGATGTCAACGGAACGGAATGCTATCTCCTCTCCGCTGTGATAGATTCCTCTTCCATCGAAACTTTCCTGAACAAGATCTCAGAGGTTTCCGGCGAGGAAGATCTTACTTCCGACGAGGACGTCGCTATGGCCATGAGCATGCTGAGCGGAATCAAGGTCAAACTGGAATACTACGTGGACACGACCGATTATCAGACTGTCAAGCTCCATATCGATCTGAATGACAGTGATCTCTCCGCGATCAGCCAGTACCTGGCCATGGCAATGGGTGAGATGGCGGAAGGTTCCTCCGTTGAGCTTTCCCTGAACGATTTTTCCCTCGATACTTTCGTAACGTATACCGATCGGAAAGAGATCGTCGTTCCGGAGGAAGCCCTCGCATCCGCCGAGTCCGGAGATGTTTCCGGTGATGCGCTCGGTGAAGTGGAGAACGCCCTTGAAGATATCGCAGGCTGAAAACTGTCCAGAACGAACACGGTTTCTGATGTAAAAGAAAAGGGGCTGTCGGGAAATTTTTTCCGCAGCTCCTTTTTTCTATATGCGCAGGCGAAAAAGCCGCCTCCTCGATTTACAGGCTGCAGCCTTTTCTCTTTCAGGCTCCGTCCGTACACAGCAGGAAACAGAATACCGCCCCGGCGCTGGCGCATACAAAACGGCAGAAATTCCAAAGAAACATAACCTGTGTTTCTCCCTGCGCCATGAAAAACACGCGAAGCAGATTTTCTTTCTGCGTCTCCCACCATGTCCCCCAGAAAGAAAAATCCGACCATCTGGATGGGATCATATCGGATGGAATCCTGATGTTCTCCCATAAAAAAACGCAGATGCCAACAATAAGGATCAGACGCAGGCAGCGAAGAGGCAATGCGAAAGTGTCCCGTTTCCCATTCGTCTGCGTTTCTTCAGCGCCGCTGATGGCGCGCGATATCATCTGCAGCAGACGTATTCCCAGGCAGACCGGCAGCAAAAGCATCAGATTACGGCTCAGGTATGCCAGAAACGTCAGGTCGGTAACCTCTCCCGCAAGATTCTGGCGCATCATAAATTCCTGCACACGGGATGCGGCTCCGTCCTCCTTTGGAACGCGGCAGGATATCGCTGTCAGAACTGCCCCGTCCTCTCTGCGCGCCCGGCAGAGTACGAGTTTCCGGAAGCTTTCAAATGTCCCGCAGACCGTATACTCCTTCTCCCCCATCCAGACGGTCTGCCCTGCAGCCTCTTCCGTGCCGAACAGTGCATCCGCCGTTTTTTTATCGAGGCAGCACCCGTTCTCCTTCCAGGAAAGGATTTCCGTTCCCGGAAGGACAAGGCCGCTTTTCTCACCGGTATAGAGCAGGGACACCGGCTCGCTCTTCCCGTTCACCCGGCTCGTCACGGTTCTTTCTCCCGCTTCCCCCCAGAAATTCAGTTCCAGAGGCTCCTCCGCTTCCAGTTCCCTCTCCTGTATTTCTCCCGCGTCCGCCGCGGTCAGCCCGCGCGCTTTCATTTGGATCACAGTGATGTCCGCCCTCTCATTCACCCGCGCACTTTCGGCCGCCGCTGCCCGGTACAAAAGCGCCGTCAGCAGCATGCCTGCCAGAATCCGGAACCATCTCAGTCCTTTTTTTCGCTTCATTTTTTATTTCCTCTGTCTTATAGTTTGCTCCGGTCTTTTTTCCTGGCTTCTATATCATGATGCTGGGGTCAAAAGAAATTTTGCCCCTATGATGCCACGAATTGCTCCGCATTTCATGGTGTTGCCAGACATACTTAGTCTGCAACTCTCACGCGGCTTCCCTCCCCGATCGCCCGATCCGACGATACGATCACACTCTGAGAGGATGTGATGCTCCCCTGCGACAGCGCCGCATACGAATCATTCCGCTCTTCCACCACAACCGCCACCTTAAGCGCCTGCATCTCCGTTCCCAGCACAGAATTGATCTCCTGCACCGCAAGCACATACGGCTGGTTTTTCTCATCCAGATAAAGGGCCGAAAGCGGTATGCAAAGCGGATAGGCGGCGGATTTCTTCGTCAGGGACAGCTCCGCGGCCATCCCGATCTGCAGCTTTCCCTCCGGGATCTGGACTGTCACAAGGCGGACCGTCTCATCCTCCGCTTTCGCGGCGATAGATTCCACAGGAATCTCCTCCAGCGTTGTTTTCCCGTCCCCGCTCTTTACCGTCACCAGATCTCCCCGGCTGATATACTTCTCCTGTTCCTGCGGAATTTCGGCCGTCAGCCGGCAGCCTTTGGTCAGATCCGCGAGCATAACCGCCGTGCTGTCGGGAGTCCGTTCCCCTGCCGTGATATAAACGCCCGTGACAATCCCGTCAACCGGAGCCGCAACCTTTCCGTCCGCTTTCTCAAGATCCTCAAGCTTTGAAAGCTCCCGCTTCATCTGCTCAAGATCCAGTTCATAAATGTCGTCCGTACTGTTCTCCGCCTCCGGAAGACCTGCCGTCTCCACGCCTCTGTTTCCGGTGACTGCCGCCTCGTTCGCGGCTATGGCGGCATCCTCGTACGCCATCTGCGCCGCCCTGACCGCGTCGATCAGCTGCTGCTCCTCCCCGGCATTCTGGCTGCCGCGCGCCGCGAGCATTTTCTGCCGGCAGTCCTCAAGCGCCGCCTCCGCCTTCTGCTTTTTTTCCAGCGCGTCGGCAACCGCTTTTTCCGCCTTTTCAAGTTCCGGCGCATATTGTTCCCGCACACTCTGCTCAATCCTGTCGGGATCCTGCACGGCATCTGAAGTCCACTGGCTGTTTCCCGGACTGTCCGCTGTCCCGGAACCGTTTCCCGTTTCCGCGGGATCCTGCACGATATCCGAAGTCCACTGGCTGCTTCCCGGACTGTCCGCCCCGGAATTGCTTCCCGTTCCCGTCAAATCTCCCGCGTCTGGAATCCACTGGTCATTTTCCGGGCTGTTTCCCGGGTCATCGTACACTTCCACATCTTCTATTATAAGGACCTCATCGGTCCAAGTATTCTCATCCTCTTCATTTACCCCTGCCGGTTCTGCCGAATCAGACAGGCTGTCCGTCTCCAAAGTTTTCAGCCCGGATTCCGCTTCCGTCAGAATCTGTTCCGCTTCCCCGTCCACATCCGGCTGAGCTTCTTTTCCGGTATCCAGATTCACCTCCGGAAAAACTTCTCCCGCATCAGGACTTCCTGTCTTTACCTGTATATTCTGTACTTTCGCCCCGCCGTTTTTCTGCAGGGCGTCATCCACCGCCTTCTCAATCCTCCACTGCAGTGTCTGCAGATCCTGCTGCGCCTGGATATATGCCGCGGAACACTCCTCGCAGATCTGCTCCAGTTCCTGCTCCGCAAGCGTATCCTCCTCGCTGACCCCTTCCTTTTCCCGATATTCCTTCAGCTCCTTTTGCGCCTTCCTGAGATTTTCTTCTGCATGGGAAAGGGAAGCCGATGCGCGCGACACAGACAGAGAATAATTCTCAGATGCCTGCGCCTGCGCATTTGACCGCTGTTTTTCATTCACAGATTCCTGGCTGGCCAGGTCTTTCATCTGAAGCTCCAGCTTTTGGATCTCCTGCTTCTTTTCCAGGATGGACTCTTCCAGGGAATCCAGATCCAGGTCAAACAGCAGTCCGCCCTTTTCTACCTGCTGACCTTCATTCACATAAACAGTTCCGACACGCTGGCCTGCCTCCGTGACAACCGCGCACTCCTGGTTCTGCTCCACTCTTCCGCTTCCGCAGACCTCGTGGGCAATCATCATATTCTGCGGCCTGCCAAGCGTCACATTCGCGATTCCCGCCGAGTCCGCCGCCCTCGACAGCACGGTAAACAGCAGCATCAGTGCCAGAAACAGCCCCGTCATTCCGGCCAGTTTCCCCCGTTTCATGATTTATAATCCCCCTTCCCTTCCTGTCCGCACAGCCTGGCATCAGGAGCAAAAGCCGACAGCTGTCTTTGTTTCTCTAAAGACACGGCAGCATCTCATTCCTTCACAGCCGCCGCCGCGATCCCCTGCTCCAGATAATCCTGACCCCCAAGAAATACCAGAAGCGCCGGAATCAGCATCATGACTGCCGCCGTAAATCCTGTCCCGGCCTCATCCAGTCCGATCTCCGGAAGAAACAGCGACAGCGGCCACTGCGCCCGCGTCTTCAGATAGGTCATCGGCTGCTCGATCATATTCCAGTATTCCAGAAACCCCAGGATCATCGCGGACACGATCCCCGCTGATCCAAGCGGTATCCCGATCATCAGAAAAATCCGCAGATTCCCCGCTCCGTCGATCCGCGCCGCCTCAAGGATGGCCTCCGGTATCCCATGGAAAAACCGGTACATAATAAAAACCGGAAACGTGGAAAATACCGCCGGCAGGATAATCCCCGCATGCGTATCCAGAAGCGACAGCCGCTCCAGCACGATGTACTGAGGCAGCATCAGCACCTGGAACGGCATCAGCATAAGCACCAGATATAAGGTATAAAGAAGCTTCCTTCCCGGAAACGAAAAACGCGCGAGTCCCCATGCCGCCGGAACGCCGACCAGCAGCTGTCCGGCCAGGATACTCAGCGTCAGCTTCACCGAATTCCAGAACATCACAAAAAACTGCGGCGAATCGATCAGCAGCTCCACCAGAGGCGAAAGCGTCGGGATATGGGGAACCAGCGGCCACCGCGCCATCCCTTCGGCTCCGGCCAGTACCGGTCCCAGATACTGCTTCAGCTCATATCCCGACATAAATACGCCGGAAAATGCGAACAGAACCGGGAAGACCATCACTGCCGCCGGAAAACCCAGCAGAACGGTTATCATGATATTTAAAATTTTCTTTTTCACACCTGCCTGCCCCTTCCTGTTTCTTTTGGCCTGTCCCTTATCGGCAGCCGTCATGTGGGAACCGCCCCGCAAAACTATCGTGCGCAAGGCGGGTCACTCCTGTTCCCACATTCTCTGCAGCAGCATGATCAGGACAAACACGATTCCTGCCGTCGTCACTGCCGCCGCCGCTATCTTGTCAAACGCCAGGTCCCGGAACCAGTTGCTGTACAGGTGCTGCAGCAGATACATGCTCTGATGCGGATAGTCCCCCGCCACAAGCCACGCCTCCCGAAACACCTTGAACGAATTTAAAAACGAAAGCACTGTGATCGTATACAGTGATGACTTCAGGTTCGGCAGCGTGATCAGAAGGAAACATTTCCAGTCGCCCGCACCGTCCACCCGCGCCGCCTCGTAGATTTCCGTCGGGATTCCCGCAAGACCGGCCAGCCACAAAATCATATCATAGCCGAGATTTTTCCAGAGATAGCTGACGACCAGCACGGCAAACGCACATCCTGTTTCCATCCAGCCGATCTGCCCCAGCCCCGCCTTTTCCAGCAGCGCGTTGATCAGACCATGCCGGTGAAACAGAACTTTCCAGACCAGGACCACGGACGCCGCGGGGACTGCCATAGGCATCAGACAGATGCTCTTGAGCAGATTTTTTCCGAAGATCAGATTCTGCAGCAGCACCGCAAGCGCCAGTGAGACCGCAATCAGCAGCGGAAGGCAGACGAGCGTAAAGCGCAGCGTGTTGGAGGCCGCAAGCCGGAAGGCCGTATTTGCAAATACGGTTCTGTAATTTGTAAATCCGACCCACATTCCCGTGACAGCCGCCGTAAAAGAACGGCGGATGACATCCGCAAACGGGATCAGTGTAAACACCGCAACTCCCGCGAGGCTGGGCAGGATAAAAAGCAGCCCCGCCCAGTCCTGTTTTTTTCTGGTTTTTTTCTTTCTCATCGCAGTTTCACTTTGCCCACCGGGATCATCCCTCTGCCAGATACAGATTCATCGTCTGCATGACGGCATTGACCGCGTCCTCGGGACTGCATTCCCCCTCCAGGCATTTATCCGCCTGCGCAAGCACCGCGTCCAGGAGCACGGTATCCGTGTCCGCGGCCGTATTAAGACTCTCCACATACTCTGTCAGCTGATCCATCTCCTCCTGCGTCATCCAGTACGATTCCATCGAGATCATCTCCCCTGTGCTGTTATCCGCCCAGGTATAGGATTCATCTGCCGGTTCACCGGGCTCTTTTTCATGCAGCAGCGCCCAAAGCGCACTCCGGCTGACCGGGAATCCCCCCTCCATGGACTGGGTCTGCGCCTCGTCCGTGAACATAAATTCCACAAAGGAGCGCGCGCTTTCGGGATCGGCCGCCATGCTGCTGATTCCAAGGAGTCCGGACGGGACAAAGACACCTGACTGCTGGCCGGACAGCGGCGCGAACGTGATATTTCCCTTCTGCCTGTTGACGCTGGAAATATTATTGATATCGCGGACGCTGGACGCAGCCCCGTATTCCAGTTTGCTGTTCCGCAAAAGCTCCGAAAAATCGACTCCCAGCATACTGATCCTTTCGGCGCTTCCGCTTGTCGTTATAAACTGCCCGTATGCCTCAAGAATCTGACTGTCGATAAACGGCGCCTGGCTGTCGCGGATTTTCTTCACCTGTACCATGTAGTCCAGCAGTTTTTCCTGATCGATCGTGCTGTCCTCGTTTCTCCAGGCGCCGGCACAGACATAGTACAGAAACGTGTCGGAAAGAAGAGATGGAATAGCCGACACCACGCTGCTTCCCGTACTGTCCGTGACCGATACGATCAGATCCGCCAGCTGCGTCAGATCTTTCGCCTGCCCGACCAGTTCCGGATCTCCCGCAATCAGCGGCATTTTGAAGCGGATGGGCATCGCGTACACAATACCGTCCTCCTCCCAGGCTGAAGTCATCGGTTCAAAAAATCCGGCATCTCCCTGCGCCGTCGTGCGGATTTCGCTGATATCCGCGAGAACGCCTTTCTCAATGTAGGAATCGACCGGCATCCCGTCGAGCACCAGAACATCCGGCCCGTTTCCCGCCATGATATCCGTATTCAATGTGCGCAGCGCGTCCGAAGCCGTCATTCCGCCCTCGCCGGAAAGCCCGATCTCATAGTTTACTCTCGTGTCCGGATGAGCATTCTGATACATGACGATGGCCTGGCGGACCTCCGCGTTCTCCTCAAGCGAATACACCCGCACCTCTTTGTCCGGCACCGTCGGCGTGTCCGCGGAATACACATATTTCAGCAGTTTTGGCTCCATGTCCTCCAGACAGGCCACGTAAATCTCTTCTCCCGATACCGCCATGCCGAGGAAACCGATGCCCGGACTCGACAGGGAACACATCCCGCCGTCCACAATCTGCTCCACGACTGTTCCGCCCTGCACATGGGCGAAAATTCCTTTCGTCGAAGTGTAGTACATCCTTCCGTCGTCCGTATAGCCAAATGCAATCGGGTCAGAACTGGTGGTTGTGATCGCGTAGTTCATTCCGTCCTCAAACAGCTGTTCATTCAGGCTCTCGTCGTACGGCAGCGGCTCACCCGCCGCGATATCGTAGCGCTGCACTTCCGAATCTCCGACCATCAGAAGCTCCTGCCCGCAGACGCCGATGATCTCCGTGTAGTCTCCCGGACCGGTAAACGTCTGCTCAATCTCCCCGGTTTCCCTGTTGACCCGGTACGCGGTATTGCCATAGTCCTGCCCGATCAGTTCTCCCTGCGAGCCGAAGCACAGCCGCTGCATTTTCTCAGCATCTTCCGCCACCGGAATCTGCGTCACGTTTCCCTCCGCGTCAAAATTGTAATACTCAATCACAGCATCCTGGCCGTCCTCCGTCATCTTATACACGGCTCCCGCGCCGCCGCCGTCCGGCGCAAGCCCCAGACTTATGAAATATTTTTCGCTCATTTCTTCCGGCAGAACAGCCGCCTTCTCCCAGCTCGCTCCGCCGTCCGCGCTGTCCCATATCTCATATGGTGCGTCATCCCCCTGCTGACCGTCCGGTTCCGCCTGCCCGATCAGACGGATCCTGCCGTCCGGCAGCGCCGCGACATCATGGATCCAGATCTCCGGCACTTCCAGCGTCTGTTCCACATAGCGCCCCATCGCAAAGCCGTCCGCAGTTTCCGCGCCCTCTTCGGCATATGCTGTGCTTCCATCGCTATGTGATGCATAAGGCGGTGCTGCCGTCAGTCCGAGACACAGGCAGACCGACAGCGCCAGAGCCGCGGCCGCCCTTCTGCTGCCGCAGCGGCTTTTCCAGTTAAAACCCTTCATAAATTTATCCTCCTTATCCCTGTGATTATCTCCACTGTAGCACACAAATCTCTAAATAATCTTTAAACTATCTCTAAATAATCTCTATTTCCCTTATGCGGGCCTGATAAAATCGGGCAGGAATGATTTCTCCTGCCCGGCTGCGCGGCCCGCATGCTGCCTTGGCAGCTATCTTCCTCATGCGGGCCTGCGCATAAAAATCCGGCTCTCAACCCTGCGGCACAGGATCAAAAGCCGGTCATATTTCCCTGCTATTTTTATATTTTCATCGCGACTGCAAAAACTGCACTTCCTTTTGTCCGCGCTCATCCGATGGATATCTGACGACATATTCCTGCGCTTTCTGCTTTGCCGTCTCGAAATCAAGCTTTTTCTCGTAGGCAACCATTTCATTAAAATACAGTTCCTGCTTTCCGGAATAGCCGTCCATCAGAAGTCCCTGCTGTATATACTGCAGCGCCTCATCGTACTTTTCCTCTTTCATCGCGCACATTGCCATTCCATTATAATACTGCGCGCTCTCACCGAACGAGGCATGTATATTCTCATACATATTCCGCGCGTGCGTATAATCCTCAAGAGCCAGATACACCTGTCCCAGCAGAAACATGGACTCTTCATGTTTCTCCTCCGCCGGATGGATCAGCTCGCTCTGTGCCTTCTCATAATCCTCAAGATAATAATAGATCCGGCCTCTGTGACAGGCGTCCTCCATCGTATCCCCATGGATATCCAGAGCGCTCTGGAGGTAGGAGCTTCCCGTTCCCGACAGATTTGCCTTTTCATAGCACTCATAAATATTCAAATACAACATATAGTCATCCGGGGTGATGGCGGCGGCAGCGTCAAAATCTTTTCTTGCCTCTTCTTCGCTGCCCTGCATCAGAAGGCTTGCTCCCCGCAGAAAATACGCGTCCACGCTGGGCTCATCCTCATCCGCAAGAATCTCGCTGCATATTTTTTCGGTATCCTCGTAATCTCCCAGCCGGTATTTTACAGAGGAAAGATAGAGACGGATATCTTTGACCGTCTTTGGCATTTTCCGGTCCGCACTGTCGATCGCGTTCTCAAAAGCATCTGCCGCGTCCTCGTACTGCGCAAGTCCCATACACGCCATACCCAGTCCCCGATACGCCAGAACCTTTACCTCGCCGTTCTCCACCGCTTTTGAGAACAGCTCCTGTGCCTTCCCATAATTGCCTTCTTCAAGAGCCTCGTTTCCCGCCACTGTGTTCTCACCGGTCGCCCCGCCCATCGCACATCCGCCGGAAAGCACGCAGGCGGACAGCAGCGCTGCTATCCCGGTTCTTTTTATCCATTTCCTCATATCCTGCAGATCACTCTACCTTTGAAAACAATATTCTGTCGTTGTCGAGTTCTTTGCCTGCCCCGGCGCTGAACTTTTCCAGCAGTCCGTCAACAGTCAGCCCGTCGCGCTCTTCGCCGCTGATATCCAGCACAATTTTTCCGGAGTCCATCATCAGCGTCCGGTTCCCCATCTCCAGAGCGGAATGCATGTTGTGCGTGATCATCAGGCAGGCCAGATGGTTCTCCTGCACAACCCTCTTTGTCAGATCGATAACTTTATCCGCTGTGGCCGGGTCAAGCGCCGCCGTGTGTTCGTCAAGGAGCAGGATCTTCGGCGGGATCAGCGTCGCCATCAGAAGGGTAAGCGCCTGTCTCTGGCCGCCTGAGAGCAGCCCGACCGGCTGCTTCATCCGATCCTCAAGGCCCATATCAAGAAGCGCAAGCCTTTCGCGGAACATATTGCGCTCCGTCTGGCTGATTCTTGAAAAAACAGATTTTTTCTTTGCCACGCGCAGATACGCAAGCGCCAGATTTTCCTCGATCGTCATATGCGGAGCCGTGCCTTTCATCGGATCCTGAAAGAGCCGGCCGATCTCCACCGCCCGCTTATAGTCGGGCACGTAGGTAATATTCCTGTCGTCGAGAAACACACTGCCTTCATCCACATAGAAGCTGCCGCCGATACAGTTGAACAGCGTGGATTTTCCGGCGCCGTTGCTGCCAATGATCGTGGCAAAATCGCCGTCATTGACCGTCAGAGTCACACCGTCAAGCGCAACCTTCTCATTGACGGTTCCGGCGTTGAACACCTTCTTCACATTCACCAGTCTCAGCATGCGCCGTCCCCTCCTTTCCCGACAGAGAAGACTGCCATGCTTTTTCTCTCATTCCCTGTTCTTAACATGCGCCATCTCCTCCTTTCCCGGCGGAGACGGCCGCCATCTTCCTTCTCTGGAAGGCAACCTGACTCTTCAGATACGGGGAGGCGATGGCCACCGCAACGATCACCGCGGATACCAGCTTCAGGCACTCCGCCGGAATATGCAGGCGAAGCGCGACTGCAATCGCAAAACGGTACAGGCAGCTGCCGATAATGACGCCGGCGATCCTGCGGAAAATACTGCTCTTCCCGACCAGCGTTTCTCCAATGATCAGACTTGCCAGCGCGATCGTAACCATGCCTGTCCCGAGGTTAATATCGCATGACTTCTGATACTGCCCGATCAGACAGCCGGACAGCGCGGTCAAAGAACCTGAGATGCACAGTCCGACCGTAATGGTAAAACCGGGATTGATGCTCGAAGCTTTCACCATATCCGAATTGTCGCCGGTCGCCCGGATAGACAGACCAAGCCTTGTTCCGAGGAACCATGCCATGGCCGCGCAGGCAGCCAGCACGATCACGATGGAAACAACCAGCTTGTAGGAGGTATTCCCCAGCATATCTTTAAATAAGGAATAGATTGTGTCGCTTTTAAAGATGGAAAGATTCGACGAAAATCCCATGACAGCCAGATTGACCGTATACAGTCCTGTATTCACGATAATCCCGGCGAGTATGGATTCTACTCCCAGCTTCGTCTGCAGTAACGCCATAATATAACCTGAGCACACGCCTGCCAGCATCGCGGCAAACAAGGCCAGAATCGGATGTCCCATGATCACCACCTGCGCGCCGACAGCGCAGCCAAGCGTGAAACATCCGTCTGTGGACAGATCGGCAATGTTCAGAATCGAATAACTCAGGAACAGTGCCAGCGCCACAAGCGCGTAGATAAAACCAAGTTCCAGTGCGCTGATGATCACTGGAAGCGATAACAATGAACCCATACGTGTCTCCTTCTATTAGTCTGTGCTGCTTTGAGTCTGTGATGCTTTGCTCATGTATGTTAGCGTCGCTAAAGCATGGCCAGACAGACAAATAAATTTGCCTGCTGTCCCTGAAACGGACTGTTTTTCTGATAAAGCCACGGATCGCTCCGTGCTCCCGCACTCCCGCGCTCCTACATACATGAGCAAAGTCTTCACTTCGTTTCGGTCCGTGCCTAACGCGCGCCACTGGCACGCGGCACCGCATTGCTCTCTTCGTTCGCAATTGCTGCTTTGCTCATGTATGTTAGCGTCTCTCATGCAAATCCAGCCTGGCAAGCAAGCTTGCCGACTGTTTTGCATGGAGACTGGGCTTTATCACTCAAATTCTTCAGCGGTCACCGTCTCTTTTACCTGTGCGCAGACATCCGCGAAGCCGCTGTAATCCAGGCCCAGGGCCTCCGCGGTCTCCGTGTTGATCGTCGCGATACCATTATCAAAAGTCATAACTGCTGTCTCCGCCGGAGCAGCCCCATTAAGGATATCAACGACCATATCCGCCGTCATGGTTCCAAGGTTCTCATAATCCACGCCATAGCCGCAGAATGCTCCGTTGAGCGCGAAAGAATCCGCTCCTGCATAGTGCGGGATACCGGCCTCGATCAGCTTTTCATAGATCGCCAGCTCCGCGGTCATGACCGTATTGTCGCTCGGAGTGAAGATTGCGTCAACTTCCTCAGCAATCAGCGCATCCGCCGCCTGGGAAACCTCTGTATTGTTCGTTCCGGTCTTCTCAACATACGCGATGCCCTTCTCATCCAGATAATCCTTCGCGTCCGCGATCGGCTGCTTGGAAGAATCCTCCGACTGGCTGTACAGGAATCCTACCTTATCGATATCCGGGTTCGCGATAAACATCAGATCAAGAATCGCGTTTGTGTCAAGCGCGTCGCTCGTACCCGTGATATTTGCTCCCGGAGCTTCCATTGATTCCACAAGACCTGCGCCTACCGGATCGGATACCGCTGAAAAAACAACCGGAATCTGATTATCTTCTGTAGCAGACTGCACAATCTGCGCCGCCGGCGTTGCGATCGGAACGATCACATCCACCTCGTCCGCGATCAGCTGGGAAGCGATCTGGTTCAGCGTCGTAGAATCCGCCTGTCCGTTAAACACATAGCCATCGTAAATATACTGATCTTCGCCTTCCGCAGATTTCGCGTCCAGCTCAGCCTCAATGGCCTGCTCAATCTGATTCAGAGAAGCGTCATCCACAAACTGAATAATACCTACCTTGTACTCTGCCGCCATAGCTGTTCCCGCCATCATAATAGCCGCTATAACGGAGCCTGCTGCACATGCCAAAATTTTCTTTTTCATAATCCTTTCTCCTTTTCCTGATTCGCGGCCTCAGCCGTTTACTGTGCGCGGGAAGAATACCAGGCGAATAATTTGTCGTGACATAAAAATCGCCCCAGACTTTCATCTGAGACGGTAATAAAATCTTATTATCGCGGTGCCACTCACTTTGGCCAAATGCCCACTCTCGCGTGTACTGAAAACATTGTCCGAAAACAGGCGCCAGATCCACAGACTGCTTCGCGCTTATAAGTCCGCCGCCGCTCTGCCCAAAGACATGCTCTCCAGACAATACACTCCAGATTGATAACGGGTTCGGTTCCCGGCATCCCCTACTGTGCCCCGGCATTTCAGATCGCCCTTGAAAGTCCATTCGGCAAACCGCTTCATGCCGCATTTCCACCGTCTGCAGCTCTCTGGTATGTCGCAAATATGCTTACTACTCTTTCTCATCGGTTTCTTCCTTTGTCGGAATAAAGTGTAGCATTCCGATATGGATTTGTCAACCGGAAAAAGTTCATTCCAGCAGAATCTGATTCGGCGCCGTATAATAACTGTAAATTACGCACCCCATATCACGGACCAGTTTTTCTTTCTCCACGGTACTCTTCTCAAACTCACCGCTCATCAGGGAATGCGGAGCGTCAAAAAAGACTGCTTTCGGGCCTGCCGCCTCATAAAACGCAGAGCCCGGACCACCGTACCCATGGTGTCCCATCTGGACATAATCTGACTTCAGCTTTGGGCCGTACTCTTCGATCAGATAATCTGTCAGGCTTTTCCCCACATCCGCGCAGAACAGCATGGAATCCCTCTCTCCGCTTACACGGAACATCATGGAACCATCGTTGAGGAGATCATTCGAAAGTTCATCAACCTTATCGCTGTACGCGCTCAGCACCTCCATCTTAAGCCCGAGAATATCCCTCTCATCTCCCGTATGAAGATATTCCAGCTGCGGGATCTCAAGACCGCGGAAACGCTCCAGCGCAGAATAATCATCCCATGAGGCGTTCGCCTTCAGCGTATCATAGTCCGGAAGCTCCACCGTATAGATGTGATGTATCTGTATCCCCTGCGGATCCTTGTAAATATTCAGAAACGCCGATATATGATCCGCATGAGGATGCGTCAGTATCCACGCCTCCACACTGTTCCCGTACCGGGCAATGATATTCCGCAGACGCGGCTCCTCGTATTCCCAGCCGCCGTCAATGATTACCAGCCCTGTATCCGTCGTGATCGTATAGCACATCTCCTGCATCTGTGAGACGTCTCCGAACTGCGTCACCTTCCAGCCCTTTTTCGCGGGAAACAGATCAGGAATATAGCCGCACCGGTCTTCCGCGGCTGTAAGATGCCGCGCCTGCTGCATCTGCAGGACAGTCTCCGAAAGGCTGTTGACTTTCTGATTGATCTTCCATATACCTGCCGCCGCCCCGCTAAACGCCAGGAGCGCCAGCGCAGCCGCCATTATTTTCCGTATCATTCCCGGATCTCCCTCCCAGATCAAACTTTTGTACCCGCGCGGACAGCTCCGATCATAAAAACTTTCCCGGAACTTTCCCTGCCTGCTTTTATACCCGCACACAGGCAGCTCCGATCATGAAAACTTTCCCGGAGCACTTCCTCCTGCTACGCAAAAACCGCGGCTGCGCGCAGCGCAATGCGCAGAAACAGATTTGTCTCATAGAGAAAATTCAGAACCGCGCTTTTCCGAACCATCTCCAGAACACCCTGCACCTGAGGAACAGCTTCAAACACAGAGAGCAGAAGGAACAGCAGACAAAGCACGAACAGTCCCTGCAGAAGTCCCAGCGCGCCGCCGGCCAGCCTGTTCAGCAGGCTGATCCCGGGAACATGGGTCAGCTTTTCCAGCAGCGAAACGGCGATCCATATCACCGCGTGTACCAGCATAACCGCCAGAATAAACGCCAGGGCGTTCAGTATCGCGGCCGCCGCATAATTGATCACATAATCCTGAAAAGTGCTCACGCCAAGCTCCAGGTATCCCTCGCTGTTGTTATGCCTGACAAGCTGCTTCTGGAGAAATTCCGGGAGCGGAAGATTCTGGATAATCTGGGCCTGTGCCTCATCCGGAAGCATGAGGGCATCGGGCGCAGAATCTCCGATCTGAAAAACTGCCGCGCTCTGGCACCGTTCCACAATGTAAGAATAGACCGGCGTCTGTTCTTTCAGAAACTGCGTCATATGCGGAAGCACCAGCGAAACCAGCACGATCGATCCCACCAGAGAGAGGATGGACGCCAGCTTTCGCACAAATCCCCTGCGAAGTCCCCCCGCCGCGAACAGTACAATAATCAGCAGTGCGATTACCTCCATCAGATTCATGACTCGCTCCCCCCCTGTTTGCCTATTCTGATCCGGTCAAAGCTGTCCTGCGTGATGACCAGATATTTTCGATATTCGGAAAAATAGTAAAAGTCCACGACTTCTTTCTCATAGCTGCTCTGGAACCACAGATGGCCGGACGTTGTATACACGGCGCAGCTGTTGTCGTTGTACAGAAGAATCTGTCCGTTCTGCATCCGGATCCCCTTGTAGCTGTAATCCGTCTCCAGCATCATTTTCTGCTTCCCGCCAAGATTATACAGTTCGATCCGGTAACGGCCTTCCGCCGTCCCCTCATTGTTAAATACAAAGCCAATGTACTGATCCTCATGAAAACAGCTGACGATCTCCGCTGTGAAATTTACCGTCTCTTTTTTCTTCGGAGCTTCCGCCCC